>NZ_LOHE01000059.1 GCF_001559865.1 Abyssisolibacter fermentans | reverse complement strand
ATGGCGAAGCTCCTAAAAATAGTAATTTTAATCTCTTCATATATAATTTATCTCCTTTATATTTATACACATTACCAATACTATAAAACCTAATTGACAATGTTATCTATAGCCCATTTATTTTCTCTTTAGTTAGGAGAAATCTTACCTATATTCAAGTTATTTAATCTTTCATACTAAACATTTGAATTATCTACATGAAAATTTAAGACTATATTGTTCACATAGGTTATTTTTGAATCTTATTAGATATTAATTTTATTTCCTCAAATAATCATTTCTTTTGGCTCAATTGCAAGTTCTCTCCATTTATTAACTCTCTACTAATCTTCACCTCGCCAAAACTGGTTGCTCCTTGAAACCATTGTTAGAGCAATTTACTACTTTAGAATGAACATCTACATTATGTAATGTTGTGCGTCCATTTTCATAGTATAATATTGTTGTATTCGGTCCTATTGTATTATCACAAAGGCAACCAGAATTTGAACACACATAATTACATCCGTTAATACATAAATTATTCAATTGACACATATGTGTATGGCCAAAAATAAAAGTACTAGTATTTGGTATACGATGGCTCTTTATTAATCTTTCAGCATACCATTTAAAACCACCTGTACGAACTGGGTCTATTGCATGAATAAATTCTTCAATATAGAATAATTTATTATCATTATCTAAATCTTTATGACTATCTTCGATATTTGGTAAAAAATGATCGTAATAAAATCGTTTTACAAAGCCCCTATAATTGTGATATATATCACTACTAAAATTGTAATATTTAGGGTTGTGACCTTCTGGCATCTTAATTTCAATTGAGTCAATATTATCATATCTAAAACCACATTTAACGTCTTCATATAATGCATCTAAAAATAATATACCAAACTCATCTAAATGTTTGTCAAATTCTTCAAGCGTTAAATATTCATTTGAATTCATTTTCTCCAAACTAGAGATTACATTTTGTTTGACACGATTTACTTGTAAGTCCCTTTGCATCGGTAGCCTATTAAATGAATGGTTTAATCGTGTTTTAAAATAACCCAATGGAAATTTAATCTTTTCATCATCACTCTCGCCTATAGCATTAAAAAGATCAACAGAATTTCCATGCTCAAAATGTACTCCTGGTGTAATTTTATGAGACTCTTTAGGTTCCAAATAAGTAATAAAGTCTGGCAAATCTTTTGACATTAAGTCAAAATCATGATTTCCGTTAAAAAAGAATATTTTTATACCTTTCTTTGAAAGATCGTCTAACTTTGATATCACTTCTTTACATACAGTATCCTTATTTTGTAATTCTTCATATGATTTAGGTACCGTATCTATATCTAACGCCCATCTGTCAAGAAAATCTCCTACTATTACTAACTTTGAGCAATTGCTGTAATCTATTTCACTCAAAACGCTAATAATAGTATCACTTGTTTTTGGTGAGTTCAAACCACCTAGATGTAGATCACTTATAACACCTATTTTTTCCATAATTACCTCCTAAAATAATTTTTTTAGTTTGTAGCTATTTATTAATTTCATTTTTATCTACTTCAGCAGTATAAGCACCTTTGCTGGACTTTATATAACCATTGTTATGCTGAATACCTCTTATATATTATCTAGCAAACTCATATTATTTTAATACTTAACAATTTATAATTCAATAATATATTTCAATATTTTTCTTACAAATCCTTTTATTCCATGTTATTTTTCACTAAATTTAGTTAAATTCGAATAATAAAAAACTAACAACAATGTGTTAGTCGACTTTATTTATTAATTATGTACTTCTTGTTAAATTATTTGTTATGTTAACTTCATGTATCTATAAAGCTGTTAATCTTTTTTTATTAAACTTTTCTTGTTACGTAGAAAATATAATGAAAAGTTCATTAGCATAATAATAACTTTTTTCAACTTACATTCCTACGCATCTTCACGATGTGTTAATAAATAGAATAACTATTTGGTTGGGTAAACTGGTATATAAGCTCCCTATATACATTAACAATTAGTTCCATACTATTTGATAAACTATCTTCTCCGTTAATACGAATCACTTTACACGGCAATAAATTTGCCCATTGTTTATGTGTTTTCATAGAAGGTGAACCATCTGAATCATATCGAGCTGCAAGATTAAGAAACCTCTGATGATTCTCATACAAATCTCCACCTTCTAAAATTCGTTTTCCAAATCTTTTATATTCCCTTTTATTTATACGAGCTAATCTTACTTCAACGGATGCAGTAATATGTACAGCTAAATCAAACAATGGAACAAAAGGTGTGTTAAAACTATCCATAGAACCTGCCATAACAAAAAACTCACTTTGGGATATATCTGACATTAATCGATTAATCTTTTCTTCTCTCGTATACATAACTGTAAATGGCTTGACCGTATCTCTTCTCCATATATAGTCATCTAAATCATAATAAGGAAAACCAAGTCTTTCAGCTACCATTTTTCCTAATGTTGTTTTTCCAGAACCTGATGAACCAAAAATAATAATTCCTCTTGACATTTTTACCTCCACAAATTCATGTTTATAAGTCTATAAATTTCCATTCTATTGGGACTTCTAAGTACATTTGAAATCTCTTAACTACAAATTAAAATACTTCTTATTATAATATAAATACCACTCTATATATTTGTGTATTGACCCTAGAGTAGTTCTCTGAATTGACATCACTCTTTCATCTAAAATACCTATTTTTTTAGAGAATGTGCACATTACTTCTTTTTTCATAATAAATCTCTTATGGTAAGTTTTTTAGACTTATCTCTTCCATAAAAATTCTTACACTTAATATTTTTTACTCACTCTATCTTTAATATAATTAAAACCACTTTTTATGTGGAATCTAACTGCTTTTTCAGCCTCTTCAATATCTTCTTCTTTTATTGCGTCCAATATAGCTTTGTGTTCTTTATAAATCTCATTTATTCTCTCCATATTACTCGCTGAAATATTTCTATCTCTCAAAATTATTTTTTCAATATCTTCTAGTGTATTTTCTAAAATTCTATTATTCGAAGCTTTTCTAATTAGTAGATGGAATTCATTACTTATATTAACATATTCTTCAATGGTTTTTACTGTAGCATATTGATTTATTAACTTATAAAGATAATTAAGTGTCTCGGAGCTAATATTTGATATAGCAAGCTTAATTGAAAGCACTTCCAATGATTCTCTTACAACATAAGCTTCCATTATTTCTTCATAGTCTATATTCTTAACAACCGCCCCACAATATGGTTTGATTTCAATGAATCCTTCAGATGCTAATTTTTTAAATGCTTCACGTACTGGTGTTGCACTTACATTTAATTGTTTTGCAACATGTACTTCACTCAACTTAGTCCCTTGAGCTAACTTCCCATCAATTATCGATTTTAATAATTCTTCATAAACCATTACATTTAATGGCTTTCTCTTAAGTGATTCTAATTTATTGATTTCATCATGCATTTTACTTCTCCCTTATCTCATTGATTTAAACATTATTTTGTAAGGTTTTAATAAAGTGATATAAAGTACGAACACCCCATCCACTTCCACCTTTCGTATGATAATACATTTCTCCATCTAGCCACATTGTACCTGCTGCATCTATATGAATCCACGGTTTACCTTCAACAAACTCTCTAATTATCAATGCAGCATTAATCATTCCTGCGGTCTTATTAGTAGATGTATTTTGGTAATCAGAAATAGTTCCTTTAATATTATTTATACAATCTTCAAGCAATGGTATTCTATACATTAACTCACCAGTTTTTTTACTAATGTTATGGAGCTTATCACTTAAATTATCCCTGTTACTAGTAAATGGACTAGCGTAACTTCCAAAAAGCTTTCTACTTGCACCAGTCAAAGTTGCTATATCAATTATCATAGACACTTTCTCACATCGAATTGCATATGTTATCGCGTCTACAATAGTCAATCTTCCTTCAGCATCTGTACTGTGTATTTCAAATGTTTTCCCTGACATTGAACTAATAATATCTCCTGGTTTATACGAATCTGAAGATACTACATTCTCACAAGCTGCAACCACTCCTATCACATTAACATTTAGTTTTTGCTTTGCAATTGCACACATAACACCGATAGTTGCACCTGCGCCTGCCATATCATGTTTCATTGTAATCATTCTAGGTCCACTTTTTAGATTAAGTCCTCCACTGTCGTATGTTACACCTTTACCTACAAGCCCTATAATATCTTTACTATCCTTATTTCCATTATATCTCATCACTATTAACTGCGACTCATTTTTAGAACCTTGCCCAACTGAATAAAACGATTGCATCCTTAATTCTTGTATCTCTTTTTCTCCTAGAATTGTTGTTTCAAATCCATATTTATCACCAAGTTTTTTACAATCCTGAGCTAGCTTAACAGGTGTTTGAATATTTGCAGGTTCATTGACCAAATCTCTTGTAATTTTAACACAATCAGATAAAACAATTGCCTCTCTTATTTCACTTTGTAACTCTTCTACTTGCATAGTATTGATATATATATCTTCAAGTGTATATTCTTCTTTTTCCACTTTATAAGCATTATATTTGTAAAGTGTCATGTTCATAGATTCAACAAATGCGGTTAAAAATTTTTTTAGCATAATATCTACTTGAGTAAAATATAATTCAAAATTCAAAATATTTTTATCTCTACAAAACTTAGCTAGATTAGAAGTTACTCTTCTAATTCTTTCTTCATCAACCTCATCTTTATTACCAAGTCCTACAAAAATCAATCTCTCTTTACTTTCATAATTGGCAATATATCCAATATCACTCATTTTTCCTGCATATTCACCAGATTCTTTTAAGTAACTAATTGCAGTCATTATCGACTCTGATGGTTGGTCTAATCCAAGAATCTCGCTGTCTTCATATGTATAAAAAACTTTCGTATTACTATTCCCTCTATTAATAAAAAATTTCATATTATCCTCCTATTTATATTCTAACATTTTTTTATGAAATATTTAAGAAACCTATCTCGCTAAAGTTCACTTATTCTATCATCACTTCTCCATCCTTTAGCAATAACTTTCCATCTGCCACAATTGTCGGTTTTGTCATAATCAAATCATAATGACATTTTGCTTTAACAACTCCACCTAATGTTATGTTAGTGCCAATACCAATGTGCACAGTACCATAAACACCTTCATCTTCTAGCATTAATCCAACAAAGCTACATTTTGGATTCAAACCAACACCTAATTCAGCAATATTATAAACATTTTCATCCTCTTTTGCTTTTAAATCCTCTATCAATATTTCCGCCTGCTTTCCACCAGCAATAGAAACAATTTTTCCATCTCTAACATCAATATGAATTAGTTCTTCAAGCAACCCTATCCCTAAGTATGGAATACTTGCATCTACCACTATTTTCCCATTTGCTGTATTTTCAAGAGGAGAAACATTAGCTTCAATAGTTGGTGCTGTTGAAAATTCTCCTTTATCAACCATACAGTATAGCGCATTACCTCTTCTGCCTTTGGCTGAAAAAGTTAAATCTGTCCCATATGGTGTCGTCAACTTAATTATTTCGCTATTTTCAAGTTCTTTTGCTATTGCTTTACATTGTGGTGCAAGTGCTCGGAAATCGGCTTCCATACCTCCATGAATCATCATATCTTCACTGAATTGAGTCAATACAATACCTCTTGATCCATTTGTAATTGCATTCTTTACAGCATAAGTATGAGTAATTGATTTTCCAACAACCGCAATGAAAGCATCACTTGCCTTCATAGCTTCTGCTATAGTAGCAGGAGGCTCTTGACTATCATTTTCTCTTGGAATCATCACAGAAATTACAGGTTCAACACTCATTTCATATGCAATTGTTGCAATACTAGTCGCTATTGTCATCTTCTCTGGCTCTGTTATAATTAATAATTCCTCTCCTTTACTCACATCTAGGCAATCCTTCAAAATTTTTCTTGCTATCTTTGACATCAAAATTTGTTTCATTTGAACACCACCTTATCATATCTAATTTTTCACATTCTATATTCTATAGAATATAGAATTATATTAACACTTTCATCTTATAAATACAATACCTACATACTATAGAAAAAGAAAATCTCTCCTGTTTAACATTATGATAAATCTATTACTTAGATATTTATTCAACATGAAAATACATTTGTGTCTGTCTACACTACATTAAATACACAATAAAAACCATAAAAAAACCAAACATACCATTTAGTCAGGCACTTTTGGTTTAAAAAATTTTCAGAATACACTCAATTTATAGTGTTTCTCGTACAAAGATATTGAAAATTCTAATGCTGAAAAATATGGAGAATGTCGCAAGATAAAATATGCTTCTGTAAAGTTAGTAACATGATTTTTAGGTTCTATATTAAAAAAGAAACCATGAAATATTTTACAATTTCATGGCTCATATATATTTATCTTGTTGTTATTATAAAAAAGGTGTTTATGTTTTCTCTTAAAATAATAACAAATACAATAATTAAATATTTATTTTTATTTCTTATTCCAGCTATAATTTATATTTAGCTAACTTATAATATTCCTATATCTGGATACTCATATAACATAACTATATTTATTTCTATAAAACTTTTATTTCATGTATTTCTACATTATATTTTGTAAGTGAAATATAGAAATCCCCGCTACCCTTATTACCAAACTTATAATTAATTATTTTTGATACACTCAATTACCGGTGTTAGAGCTTTTTTATTAACAAAGCTTACTGGATTATCGAAACTTTTAAGAAGCTCTCTGCTTTCTTCATCTATTTCTTCTTCTTTTTTACTTTTAATTTTAAGTTTCATCAAATTCATTAAGAATTTATCCACTAGATTTAACTTCTGATAATTAAACCCTCCTCTTAACATAAAAAAGTTCATATTATTTAACATATCAGCTGTAAAATTGTTATTTTTAACATCATTATATGCTTTTTCTTTAGGAGCAGCTGCTCCAACTGAAAAGACTATTATTTTTTTATCTTTTAGCATTTCAAAATTATTTGTTAGTAATTTAACTCCTAGTATACCACAAGCATATAAAGAACCACCGTACACAATAGTTTTATATTTTTGTAAATCTTCTATACTAACATCGGAACATTTATACAAATCAGCATTAACTTCTTCTGCTATCCACTCTGCATATTGTTTAGAGCTTCCATATTTGGTTTTATAAATTACAATTACTTTTTTACTACTTGATATCATACTATTCCTCCCTCTATATATTGAATTTTTCATTTAGATAGCTTTTCTATTCCTTCTTCAGCAACAATTCCTCTAGCAGTATCTAATATTAATTCTATTATTTCATCTCTTTTTTAATTTGTCTTTCTTTACTCATATAAAATTCTCCTTATACTAATACAACTTTTATAATATAATAACTATAATTTTAAATTATACACTGTTCAATTATTTTACACTGTTCAGTTATAATATAATCTTTTATATCTTTGATGTCAATAAAATCTTTTCTAAATATGAAAGAAAATTATTAGATACGAAAATTTACACAAAAAAAGTCTCAAAAAGAAAATCGTTGAAAACTTCCTTAATGGGCTTACAAATTACTATTCCTCATTGCTTTACTAAAAATTAAAAACTCATCTCTTTATTGTATAATTCGATATAACTAAATGTTATAACTCTAACCCAGATAAATCATACCAAACAGAATGAGAAAACAAGTAATTTTTTCTTAATGTCCCTCTTTTCATACAACACACAAAACCGCGATAATTTTTAATTTAATAAAAAATATAATAATTTCTCTTGACATAAGTCCAAATATATATTATTATGTAATTACATACTATGTTGTACATAGTATGGTTTGCATAGTATGTTTCAAACTAAAATATAAACTATTGGAGGTAATATTATGGCACAAATTACTTTAAGAGTTTCAGAAAGTGATTATAAAAAATTACAGTCGCTTGCTGATGAATCTAATTTAACTTTAACTGATTTTTTATTATCGTCAGCACTACCAAACTACCTAGGCCAAAAACTAACGGTTAACAAAGTTTTAGAGAGATTATCTACAAAAAGCTCTGGTGATGTATTCTCTTTAAAGGACCTATTCACAAGTGATGAATGGAGTAATTTCACTCCAGGCAGTCGAATTTCTACAGGTAGAATTTTTTATAAGTCGTATACTCAGAATGAATTTAATTTAAAAAATAAAGTCTCATTTGAGGGAAAAAATTCTGCAAATCTAGCATTCTACAAAAAATTATAAAAGATAATTTGTAATATAGGCATAATAATATATGCCTATATTACTTTTTTATCAAGTCTGTGTTTCTTCATCTTTATTTTAATCATAGATAACACAGGATTTAGACGTGTTATGTAATGCTTTCTTCAATTATAACTCTTCATTTTCGTATACTCTTATAATTAATTTTTTATATTCTTAATGTCAATAAAATCTTTGCTTAGTATATTAAGACAAAAAGGAAGTCTCTAAATGATGAATTCTCATAGACTTCATTCATTTGAAACTTCCTTAGTATACTATCAAATACTATTACTCATTACTTTACTATTAATTGAAAAATTATCTCTTTATTGTACACATCTCCATCAGTAAATTTTATAGTATCCTTGTCAATTTTCATAATGTATGCTCCTTTATTAAGTTTAGTTTGTGGTATGATTAATATTGTATTTTTATTACCATCAACACCTTTTGAAATTTTATCTATTTTTATTACATCTCCAGTTTTACTTTTTAATGTAAACTTATTTTTATCAAAAGTATTTTTTAATTTTTTATAAAATGCCATGTGTACATAATTGAATTTTTTTGCATACTTAGGCGAATATTCTTGTGATGAATATATTTTTATGCTAGTTTTCACTATATCGCTTACATTACCCCATTCATTTATTGCTTTAGCTTCGATTTCATTTTCACCCGGATACAACCTAATATAACCTTCGTATATCTTCCACCCATTACTTAGCTCACTATTAGCACTTGTGTAATATACTTTGTTACTAGATCCAATTTTTACAAAGCGTTCTTTATAATATTGTCCAGATTTAAATTCAAAAATAGGAACATTTGGTTTAGCATTAATAGTCTCTACTATTTTTTTATCAATTACATTTGGTTGCATACCTAATAATTCATTAATAAATAATTTAGCCTCTTTATATTCTTTTTTATCTTTATAATCATTAAATATACTCATTATTTCTTCTCTAACCATATCGTATTCACACTCTGAAATAGTCGATATTATTGATTTAGAATTTTGATAATTTTCTTTTGATAAATATTTTTGTATAATTGGTTGAATTAATGTTTTAATATAATCTTTATCTAATTTTTCTAGTTTTTCTATGTAAATTTTTAACTTATCAGTATCTTTATCTTCTGCATATTTTTCTATTGCTAAAATAATCTTAGGTCTCATGGATTCTTTTAACTCTGGTAATTTGTCAGAGTATTTTTCTAGATATATGTTATAATCTTTTTCTAATAAATCAAAATCCCTATTTTCCAAACTACTAATAATTTCTTTTTCTAAAGATTCCTGGGATACACAGCCAGTAAAAGCTAAACCCATCACAATCATACCCAATAAAATTAAATAAGAGATTTTATTCATGTATATCCCCCTTTTTTTGTAACACACAAAATCAATAAATTTTCCTATCAGTCTACTTCTGTAAAATATCAAATGTTATAAACCTTTTTATAAAATAATCCTAAACTCATTTAATAAATCTGAATAAATGATCAAACTTTATATAATATGGATAAATAGAAAGCTTTCTTCTCTATAATTCATTTTTATACTAGGCATTGTGCTAAAAATAGCAATGATGTTTTTCTTTTATTTATAAGAACACATTGCCTATCCGAGCCCTATGGACATACGTTCAACCTTGCCTAGATGTTTAGGTCATTAGACTACAGCTTAATGATGATACCCTATTTCTTTATAATGCTTGAAAGCTTCTCTAACTGCGTCTGAAGTAGATTGATATCAGTCTCTATATTATCATTCCTTGGTCCACCATATTCTAGTGTTACAATACTTGGTTGTGTTAATGATAGTACCTCTTCTAAAAAGGTATAATCTTCTTCTCTCATTTCCAAGTGAGAATCATAATACTCATTTTCAATTAATCTTGGACCATTAATATGTATCTCCTTTACCAAACTTAATGGAAGTTTATTTAGATAAGACTTTTCAGATTCCCCTCTATACCATGCACTTATTTTAAGATGAGAAACATCTAATAGCAAACCAATACCTGCTTCTTCACATATTTCCTTTATAAATTTTGGATCTGCCAAGGTTTTATAATCCTCTGGTAAACAAGTAATAGGCATGTTCTCGACTAAATATGTACTTTTAATATCTCTTTTCCCTTCTCTAATTTTAGCTAACGTTTTCTGTTTTAATACTTCCCTAGTTATAACACCCTTTATATCATTTTTATTAGCACGTAAATGGACACCAACATGAGGAGATTTGCATTCTCTAATAGCTTTATTTAACCTTTCCAAATTCCAATCTTTATGATATTGATTACTTAACACATACGGTACTATATGAAAAAGTCCTGGTCTTATGGATTTAATTGCTTCAAATTGAGTATCATATAAAACTTCATTAGCAAGTTTTATCCATGATACCTCTACTTTTTCTTTTGTTATTATTTCAATTAATTCTTGAGAATAATTGCAACCAAGTTGTATCATTTGTTTTTCTCCTTCCTCAAATAACTACCTAAAAAGGTGGCGTTATCAAACTTTTAAATCTTCGTATGTTAGTTCTAAATATTACTAAAATATGAAAATTAAGAATCATTACTACTAAAAAAATTTATCGAACTAAAGTATGTATTTATAACATCTGTATTTATCTTTAATCTCAAAACCCGCAGTCAAAGCTGAATTTAATTCATCAGTACAATCTTCATCAATAAAATATATAATTTCCTTTATTGCATCAAATTCATTATATAATTGCATTAACATTTCATTAATTAAAATACTTTCAATACCATTATTTTCATATTCTTCATCAACGAATAAGCCAAAGACTTCTGCTATGTTTTTGTCTTTGTTAATCTTAGCAAATATGCTTGCATGAATCACTTCATCTTGCCTAAAAACAAATACTCGAAAACGCTCTATATCTTTTTGCAAATTTCTGCTATTATAGTACATTTCCATAGCATATTTGTCATGAAATATAGCATATTCTGCAAAATTACTTTCAGTTATTTTTTCTACACAATCATGTTTTTGATTAATATGCGATACTAAATTATATAATCTGGTATCAATACTAGCTTCAATGCATTCAATTTCTTTTTCTTAAAATATTGATTTGCATTTCTATTTGAATATGGTACACCTATAAATAGTTCATATCCAACTAATTGCGTGCTTATATAACTAATCAATTCTTCTGCAATGTGATCATAATCCTCTCTTATTAAAAATTCTATTGTTTGTGCATATTTTTCATTACTTTCCCAAAAATAAATACAAACTCCGCATAATTCATTTTGATGATAGCATGCTACTATATTTTCATTATCTGCATTGATAGCTTTTTCAATATCTTCTTTAATCTCTTTCACTGATTTTCTTCTTGGATAACTAGCATGTAAATTATTCTGACTTAATTCCCATGCAAAATCAATTACTTCCTCAAACCTATAAATTGTTTTTATCATTGTTCATACCTCATTTATCATTAATATTTTAAATTTCTGTTCAGCTTATTCCTATTTAGCATGTAATTTCATACTATTACACATTAATCTAGGGTTTCCACTAACGTTATGAATTCGTGACTTTTTCAGCTTTTATAGGAGTCGCTCATATTCTGTAGACATCATCTACATAATTGTATTTCTATATTTATCTTACAAACCCTTTTATTTCTTGTTAATTTTGCACTAATATTGTTTAAAAAAGGTATGAAAAAGATAATTCCTCTTTTATTTTATTGTATATTTGTTTATATTAGTTTATAATAGTATTGATTTCCATATATAATTAAAGCATTAGTTTTGAAATTAAAGCTATACAGGAAATATCAAAGTATTAATAATGTTTTCTATAAGTTTTATTATAAGAATAGTTAAATATACTTAAATCACAAGCTACAAAATAAATTATATTTAATAAGAACACATAATAGGCAGGTGTAATAAAATGGGATTATTCGAAATACTTTTTGAAAAATTTAATCCAGGTGGAATTGGGAAAATAGAAAAATTTAGTAATAAACCTAAAGAAACAAATATTATTATTCTATTACTAAAATTAATTATATCTATATTAATTATCTGGTTTTTATTTCATATAACAATAAGATATAAAACTAATGCAGAAAATATTATTAAATTTATTATTATATTATTTATATACTGTTTAATAAGTTATATGATTGTACCTAAGCCTGATTATTCTAATATAGGATGGTTTGGTGGGTTAATAAATAACCCCTTTCGCTTTTCAGATAATCTAAATAGAATGTTAATCTTTTTAATGTTTTTATTGTATCCTGGAAGATTTATAGCTATAACCTTTGTTCAAACATTTCATTTATTTAAACATTAATAACTACTATTAATACTAATTTGAAAAATAACATAATAACTAGCATTATATAATGCAATAGGGACATCCCCATTGCACCTATATATTTTTATTTGTATTACTTTGTTCGCTTTTTGATAATCTGTTCATGCTTATTATAAAACTTATCAATATCCAAAATGTTATTATTATCTTCGGTATATAAAGTATGCTATCAAATAAACCATGACATATTATGCTTGCAAAAGCTGCAATTGCTCCTGCACTCATTACCGAAAGATACCCTTTTGTTTTTCTTATTGATATTATTGCATACTTGAATACAACAAATATTAATAACAACAATGCTATCAGCCCAAATATACCCATTTCTGCAACTGTCTCTAGATACATGTTATGTGCATGAAACACATTCATAGTTCTTATATATATTGTAAATGTATTTTTAAACGGTAAATACCCAAATCCTACTCCTAATAACCAATTGTCTTTAATTATATCTAATGTTATTGAATAAATCTTCAACCTAGTCACGATAGATGAATCATTTAAGTTTGCTATTGATATTATTCTATTTATTATTGAAGCAGGCATTATGAATATTGAAACTACCCCTATTGGAATAGCTCCTAAAAGCCATCTTTTATCTACTAATAATATAAATACTATTAATCCAAAAGCAAATCCTACCCAACCCCCTCTAGAAGATGTCAATACTAATGCCACTATAAGTATTAGAGTTGTGCATAAAAAAATAATCTTTTTTATCAATCTTTTACTTGACCAAAATAGCGCTAAAGAAAAAGGCAGTATCATTATTAAATATTCTGCCAAGATATTTGGATTGCCAAATACAGAATATACCCTTATAACCACATCTGGATTATTCACTGTATCCACCCAAGCTTTATCTAGTTGTACACCTGCTTGGAATTGATACAATCCATACAATGAAACTAATACACCTGCAAATACAAATACTGTTACTATTATGTTCAGTTCTTGTTTATTATTTATAGAATTAATCATTGTAAACATAAAGCTTATTGCTACTAAATGTATTGATAAATCTCTGATGCTACCCATAGTATTTGATGATAATAATGTTGATATAATTGCTATCGCCATAAACACCAAGACTGGAATATCAATAGGACTTTTTGTTATTCTAGTCTTACTTATAAATATTCTATTAATTACAAAAACCCCTACTATAAACAACAATAATATTAATGCTTCAGTATTTGATATAAAGGGAAATGTAAAGATTGCAACGCCTATCCCTATATTAACATTGTACAGCGTCATACAAAATAGTACTATACCACCAATAATTACACCGAATAGTTTAATATCTAAATATGTAAATAAAAAAGCAAAGGCTGCTCCTGCTATCAATGGTATTATTATTTTTCTTATATCTCTACTTCTCACCACTATTTTTCTCCTCCGTTATCTATAGTAAACATTAACCTCACATTGAATATATAAATATTTTAGTACATTTCTTTGATGTTAATACCAATCACAACAATATACAAACTGAGTATCATTATTATTAAATCATAAAAATACTACTACTTATATTAATTACCTAACAGCTTCCACCAATACATCATAGTCTCAAAAATAAAAATGATTATTTATCATAAAGAAATTTTAAGTTATATAGATACAAGAAAGGTGACTGTAATAGGAACATACTTCGTTGCCCCTAGATAATTACCTTCTAATCATTATACCCTTCATAAACTCAGTTTCATTATGGGTCTTATAAACAATTTCTTTTTCCTTTTCAGTGCACCCAAATAAGATTTTAATTTCAGAATCTTTCTTTACAATATCTACTATACATATAATGGCATCAATCTTTTTTTCTGTATTACTGCCTACCCAAATATCAATACCATCACCATCTTGTGAAGATGTTCCATTTAAGTAACCATAATCAACTTTATAAATAAAATCAGGGTAGCGTGGATGTCTACTTCCTTTTGGTCTATCTATTATTATCTCAGATTCTTTAACTAGTTTATCTAATAATAGCCAAAAATCCTTATCTTCATAGTTCATTAAAAATCACCTCTAAGCTTTCTATACTAAAATTATAGAAATATTTTTGAAAAAACAATAGAAACTTCATGACTATTATTAATTTCATTTTTTATTTTTATCAAAGTTAATTCACTTATTTGTGCTTTAATAATACCTATATTTTGCGAACAATAATTAAATGCATCTAACAATTTTTTCTGACTTAATCTGTTAGCAATAGTGCAATGTGGAATCCATTTATCGGGAAGATAAAACGAACTTGGTTCATCATTATACTGTTCAAAATATTCGTGATATCTATTATGAAAATTTAATAATTCTTTAGATAAGGTTGGAGCAATAAATAATGTTCCTGAGTTCAAAAAGGTTCCTAAAACACTTAAAGTAACTTGGATTTTAGGTTTCGAATTATAGAACTTGTCCATATCTTTAATAAACTTCTTTTCGTCTAACTTATTATAATCAGCAATGGTAATATGAGGTCTTCTATCTTTTACTTCTTCTGAATAGTATGAAATGTTGTTATCAACTAATTGTTGCCATAAGTTTTTAAAATATTTTTCCGTCTCACTATCAAAATAAGCTAATACTCCATACATATTTTTATCCTCCTATCTTAGGTTCATTTGTTATCTAACGTTACCTCACTCAACTTCGAAGACCATTCTAATATTTTTAAATGTTTTATCCAGCATAAATATTTTCTTTATGTTAGTTAAATATTTATATAAAATATTATTAATTTTTATAAGTTTCTCCTTCAACTTTATATTTAATGAGTAAAATTATTGTATCAATTACATCTAAAACAAAACACATTTGTAGTAAAAAATGAATAATCTGCATTCCTCGTTTTATTTTCTTTTCTCTTCCTAAAATTAATACAAAACCTATTCCATAACATGATGTAAATAGCACGATGAGATATGTAAAAAAAATAGGAATCAAAAAAAGTAGTGGGATTGGTGAAAATATTATTATACCGCGAGAAGCAGTAAAGAAAATCATGAATATTAAGAAATATATAATAAAATTTAAAATAAAATATGGAATTATCCCTAATTTTAAAGTTTTCATATGTTTCCGTAAAGAATTGTATTCTCTATTTTTATAAAATCGACATGTATTAATAATATTTTTTACTGCAAATATCATATTCAATATGTTAGAAATAGTAATCACAATTATTAATAACCATTGAATCCAATTTCCCATATTACCTTTTATTAATGCACTTAATAAACTAACTATTAACAAGATAACCATAAATAAATTGACATATAACCATAATAGAGTATTTCTTATTAACTTCATATCCCTTACCTCCTACAAATTTCTATTTATGATATTAAGCATTTTACTTAACCAAAACATATTCCTGTCTTTTTCGTGCAAGGATACGCGAACCTATTAATTCAGATATTAAGAATATTATGACCTAACTATTTGTAAAAGTCAGGATTTATACGAACATCTGGATATCTATCTACCCATTTTTTTTCTTCAGGTAATACATATCCTACAGATGAACATAAAACAGTAAATTCATCTATACCATCAACTCCTATAAGTTCATCTGCTTTTTCCTGATAATAACCACCTATTGCACAACATCCACATCCCAAAACTTCAGTAGCTAAATATAATTGATGAGATATATAACCTAATTCCAGAAGCATATTCTTATGCGAAGTCTCTCTCCCTGCCCACTCACCTTTATAGGGAGTACATGCCCAGAAGAAAACAACTGCGGCTTTAGAAGTATAACTTTGATTCTGACTTGGATTTGTAAATGTATCAGAAATTCTAGCTTGCAAATTTTCTACACTCTTTAAAAATACAATTTGATGTGATAACGGCAAGTATCTCCATATTCCATTTTTAACTCCTTCTACATTATTTATAGAAAGATATGTTTCATATGAATTTCCAGCTACGGCTACTGGACGTAAATAGTTCCTGCCTGAACCGTCTTTTATATACCTCCTATAACCGCCTATTACCTTTTTAACCCCTTGTGTACACCATAAAAGAAACGATAACTCAAATAGTGACATGGATTTATCAGAATACAGTCTCCTACTAATTCTACTACATGTGCATGTAAAGAAGTCTGCTTTAGGTGCTGTTTCTGAATTGATTTCAGGTAAGTTTATAATTAGTGCATTTTCAGGAATGGTTTTCTGAAATCGTGGTTGTGGAACTCCGAGTGCCATATCAGAAAACAATTTATAATCAGTATCACATATTTTTGATTTCATAAAATTTCTATTTTCCTCGTACTTATTCATATTATCCCACCTTTATAAATAGTATAAATCTATTATAAAGGAATGTTCCACAAATTGTAAGTCTATATTTTTTGCCTAAAATATGGTATAATATTAGTATAAGGAATAATACAGAATACTTATAGTGTATAC
Source organism: Abyssisolibacter fermentans (assembly GCF_001559865.1). Classification (NCBI taxonomy): domain Bacteria; kingdom Bacillati; phylum Bacillota; class Clostridia; order Eubacteriales; family Clostridiaceae; genus Abyssisolibacter; species Abyssisolibacter fermentans. The sequence continues at coordinate 5,757 of NZ_LOHE01000059.1, read as the reverse complement.
TTCATTTATTTTACTTGATCCACTAACTTATACCTTAACTAAATTCTGTCCCACCCCATTCTATAACAATAAATCCATTTTTCTCAAATAAATCTAACTTTTATTCTTCAATTTCTACATGCTTTCTTAATGATTTGGTTCTGTTAAATGAAGTTTCTGATTTAGAATAGTACCAAAATTCAGATTAACTTTTGATATCAATCATTACTTTTTTATTAATGATTAAACGTGAATACTTATTATACACAAGGATATAATAACTATAGCTTACTACAAAATTCGGAGGTATTTGTATGAAAATAATAGTTGATAAAGTTAGATGTCCTCAAAATCATCCTTGCCCTTCTGTAAAAGTTTGCCCTGTAGATGCTATCATACAAAGAGGTTATAAAGCTCCAACAATAGATTACGATAAATGTATCAAATGTAAAAAATGTATTTCATACTGTCCAATGGGAGCTTTTAAAATTGATCAATGATTTTTAACCTTCTAATAATCCATTTATGACTCAAAACTTGACGGCTCTTGCGACCAATGTCACTTAACTTTTGTATTTCCGGCGTCTCTGATCCGGACCTTCGAAACCCTTCTTCGTAGGTGATGTTGGGTACGAACGTCCTTCTAAAAAATTATATACTTCTTTTATCTTCATCTTACAAATAAAAGAAGTATTCAACTACTCAAACATTAACATTCTATAAGGCATAATACTCTGTAATACTTTGAGATCACTTGAAACCATAGCTTTTGTAAATTCATCAAAAGTCATCATATTATTATTTGTTAGTATAGTAATACTGGTATCTTTTAAAGGGCTACCATACTTTCCTTCAAGTGTTACCAAAAATAAAAACTTCTCTTTCTTTAACTCATCAGCTGATGAATCAAATAAATAGTAATAATCATCATTATAATATAAATCTAGAAAATAAGGGCTGTTTGAATCTTCGTTTGAATAAAAATGAATAATTCTTATAAATGCATTCTCTCCAGATGATGATAGCTCAATAAATTCTTCCCATAAATTATAGTTTGCATATACTTTAGAATCTAATTCAACATAATATTCATCTTTCTTAGCATCTTCAAGTGTATATTCTGAACTTATGTCTTTAAAACCAATGTAGTTATCATTCTCATCAAACCGTTGTTCAAATGTGTTTCCTGAATTCTCTATACTTCTACAACTTATTAATAATATTATACAAATAAGCAAAGTACATATTCTTATAAATCTACTCCTCATATAAACCCCTTTCCATCTATACTTTTTGCGAGCTAAGTTCCGCAAATACCTCTTATATATTATCTAATAAGTAGCAATCGAATGTCTCAAAATATATACAATAACTTTTCTAATTATTAAATATTTAACTACTTTCTTTCTGTTTTAGTTTCACATTATAGACATTACCCACTATATAAAACTCAAATTCACATATAATATTTCTACATTTATCTTACGAACCCTTTTATTACATGTTAATTTTATATTAATATGTATAAGTAAAATTAATCATTTGTAGAACTCACATCAAAAAAACTTGCATACCACCATGACGAGAAAAATTCCTGTATGATTCCCTTGCATATAGTAAAGAGCTAAAACAAATTTAAATTGATGCAAAGGGGTTTGTCCCCACTGCAATGCATCGTTGACTAATTTTGTTATTTATTATATAATTTTTCCAGCATTATAATTTTTTCATTATTCTTTGGTCGCAAATCATTATTTATGGTATTTTTTAGACAAGAATGTATTTAACTCAGTATTATTCACTGGTTTATTCATTTTTTTACCAATGTATAATAGATATATTTAATAGAAAGGGGGATGTACCATGAATAAGCAGAAATTTTTTAATTACAAATCTAATTCAATAGCATTAAGCTATTGTGGTCCTAACACTGGTATTACTTGGTGTGAAGATAACTGGCCAGTATGGGATGCTGTATAGTACTCAATATATAAGTTAGAGCTATCTTAGCTCTAACTTATATATTAGTTTATTTAAATCTAGTAGACTCATTTCTTAAAACATTTATATGTAGAATTAATGAAAGAGAAAGATTCCTACATGGTTCCATTCACAAATTCATTCATGATATATTAAGATTTTGTTATATTTATTAATTTCTACATATTTTTTACATATTTTATGATATATTTATTCTGCTAACTTGTTTTTCCATTATTTCATTTTTTATATAATCAGATGCTATATATAATATATATATATGAAATCCATATATTAAGTTTATTATAGTATTTTCTTTAATTATCATAGTAATAATTTTAGTAAATATTCAATCTTTTCATTCTATCGTAAATATTGATACTGCTGTACCTTATAAATTGAAATATAGATATTCTGGTAATGGTGTTTTTATATATCATATGATAATAAACTAGTCAATTATTTAATAAAGCTATTTGAAAATAAGTGGTATTGATTATTAAAAAATTGACAATTTTTTAATAATTTTATAATAGATACAATCTTTACTTTTTTTAATTTTAATATATAATTTTACTAAATTTTTATTTTTTTACATTATTGTTGCATTGTAAATATCTATAGTATTTTGTGACATTATGTATCTAACACAGTATTATTCACTGGTTATTTATTTTTTAACCAATGTCTAATAAACAATTAATGTGAAAGGGGGATATACTATGAGTAAACAGAAATTTTTTACTTACAAAGCTGATTTACAAGTATTAGACTATTGTGGTCCTAACACTGGTATTACTTGGTGTGATGAAGGTAGTCCACAACCAAGATTTAATGCTGTATAGTACTCAATATATATAAGTTAGAGCTATTTCGGCTCTAACTTATATATTATCATATTTAAAATGGAGGAATTAAAATGTATCCGTATATTACACAAAATAGTCGTCTACATTACTTTGATGATCACGGCATATTATTAGCTCAAAATAAAAGATATATGATAAATGAAATCGATATATTTATTTTAGAAAAAATAGATGGTAAAAAAAGCATATCTGAAATTACTGACGAAATTGCTAAAGAAATAGGTACATCTGACAAAGTTAGAGTAAAAGACGTAATAATGGAGTGTATTTATAGCAAATCAAAAGATATATTATTTAGCGATTATCCAAACCCTCAATCCTTTGTAAAAACTGGTATGAAAAACAAAAAAGTACCTTTAGATCTCGTAATAAGCCTTACCAACAAATGTCATTGTAACTGTGTTCACTGCTTTAAAAGTTGTAATATAAAAGGAACTGACTCTATAGATTATGAAATATTAACAAAAACTCTAGACTACTTAAAAGGAAAAACTTTGAATTTGCAGTTAACAGGTGGAGAACCGATGCTCTATGATAGATTTTTTGATATATTAAAATATTCTATTAATAATTTTAATACAACTATTACTACGACAGGTGCACTTATAAATAAAGATAATATCAAATATTTTAAAGGTATAAATTGTGTACAAGTATCTCTATATGCAGAAAATGAGGATAAATTTGATAAAATCACTAGAACAAAAGGATCTTTTGTCAATACTCTTAATGGTATTAAGGAAGTTGTAAAAGCTGGAATATATATATCTGCTGCTTGTATTGTCAAAAAGGATAATATGCACAATATTGAAGATATTATAAAACTAGCAGTTGACTATGGAATAAAATCATTAAGATTTGGAATATTTATTCCGGGTGGAAGAGGAGTTGATTTAAAAGACTCATGGTGCTTATCTGTGAATGATATGGAAGAACTAACTTCAGAAATTGCAATTTTGTCAAACAAATACAAACAATATATTGATGTCAAATCATGGTCAAACGATAGACAAAATATGGATATTGATGACAAATACGAAAGTTTAAGTTGTGGTAGTGGTTTATATAGATGGTTCATAAGTGAAAAAGGCTATATCAAACCATGTGAGTTTATTCCTGACGAAATTTATTCTATTCATAATATATTAGATACCGATATAAGTAAAATAATTGAAAATTGGAGTCTCCAGACTATGTCACGTAGCTTGAAATATTGGGATGAGTTATTAAGAAATAAAAACTGCACAATAAAGGATATATGTCCCGTAATGGACAATTACTTAAAAAACTGTATATGAAAATATATATAAAGAATCCGCATTTTTCATATAGTTAAAAGACCATTTTGTTTTTACACCTATTGGTGACAGGTACACCCATTGGGGACAGGTACTTTTGGGTGTACTTATTCTTCCCTGTTTTATGTTTAATTCATCTGAAATATCTGTTTTCTTTTAATTAAATAATATTGTTTTTTATTTCTATTTCACCCAATATAAACCTTCATCAGTGAGAACACAATTTTATTGATATTAACATAAGTTTTAATATTCAATAAAACAATTTTGTAAACTTCAACATTGGAACCTATTTTTATATCTATACACAACTTAGAATTACTATTATTCTATATATCACTTTATAATTAGTCTTCGAACATCTTGGGCTTGTATAACTTTAAAACCTAATTTTTTATATAACGTTAATGCTTTCTCATTACTTGCTACCGCATTTAAATTGACACCTGTTGCATTTTGTTCTAACCCTCTGTTCACTGTATATTCTAATATCCTTTTTCCGTAACCTTTTCCTTGGTACTTGATATTAACAAATAATAAATCTATCTCAGCATTTTTAACCATCGAGGCTCCCACAATCTCATTGTTTTCGAAAAATAGATAGATGTATTCTTTTTCTTTAAGTGTTACCTTTCTATTATTTTCAATTGCATTTTTGCTTGCACTTAAATACCAATTATATGGCTTAATATCATTTTCTCTTCTTAATGTTGAGAACGCTTCACTTTCAAGCCTAATTTTATCCTCGTAATACTTATCTTCATACTTTATTACAGAAATATTAGATTCACTAAATTTAGTTCCCTTATATGCAAGACGATTTACTGAATACCAATATTCAAATCCGATTTCATTAAATAACTGCTGCCAATTTAAATTATCTTTCACATGAAAAACTTCAATAAATTTTATAGAGTTCTGAATAAATAACTTTTTAGCTTCTTCCCAAAGTTTTAAACCTACAGATTTTATTAGTTCATTGGTTGTAGCTCCCATTTCAACATAACAATAGGTACCACTCATTTCTAAGCGAATAAACCCTTGAATCCCATTATCATCGTATACTAAAATTTTAGATGCTGACTTTAAACTTTCAATTTCTGCTGGCATTGCCTTGTATTCTAATGTATATATTCTAACTATTTCATCAATATCAAATTTTTTAAAATCTCTAATCATAGTTATTCTCCTTTATCCTTTATTGTATATATTTCCATTATATAGAACCATTTGACCCCTGACACTCATAAATCAAGTGTTCATTTTTATTACATAGATAGTATCTGTCTCCCACTGGATGTCACATCAAATTATTAAGACTATATGTAATTCTTATAGTCTATTAACCATTTATGGCAAATATTTTTTGGTAATAAATTAATGTTGTTCAAATCATTCATGTTTACTATCTCACACTCATAAGTTCCTCTTTGAATATATTCCTTATTCGTAAATTCTGGTCCTTTTCCACTTCCTATTTCCCCTTTAATATATTCACATAGATAAAACAGCTCTTTTTTTTCTATGTTTACTATTTCATAAAGTTCCTTTTTAACTTTAACCCTGATTATTCATATAACGTTGAATAATATGCTGTATAGTTCTGAATTAGAAGATTTCAGTGAATTCGA
>NZ_LOHE01000058.1 GCF_001559865.1 Abyssisolibacter fermentans | reverse complement strand
AACCATTATGTAAAAACTTCTGACTCACAACGCTTGACCTTAAAGAAATAAACCATTATATCCTTTAGAAGCTACAATACATTTTTTGTGCACGACATTGATGCCTATATTTTTTCATCTTCATATAATTAAAAAAATATAAGCATCTCCGAGTAAAAAAAATGTCTTGTAAAGCTTCAACACAAAAACATTGAGCCATACTTTACTCAAAGGTTTACCCTAGCTATTTTAGCAATTTTTTTGAACTCTTATTAAAAAAGTTGAACTTTCTTATTATATAAAAAACTGAGCCATAGACTCAGTTTTTTGTATTACTAATCTTAAATTGGTCCTAACTTTCCAGGCAAACAGTTTGCTATGAACTCATCACACCCAGGCCATTTATTTGAACTTGCTTTATAATTTAAAAATTCCTTTTTATTCATTTTTTCACCTCCTTTTTATTTAAATGTAATTTATAGTTAGTTTTCTACGCTTTTCAAAACTTTAATGAATTATCGTTAAATACATTTTTCATTGTAATATTCCATAATAATTGGACATATTTCTTTAACACTTGAATTTATTCTATTCAATTTATCTTCCCATTTTTTTGTACTTTGTGACAGTTTGTCCATTGTATATTTATCAAGTATATCTTCTATGTTTTCTTCTTCTATGCAGCCTACAGAAAATATATCGTCTGGTACATAATCACAAGGTTTTATATTTCCATATTCACTTATAACCCACTGAAAAAGTCCTGCTCCACAATCATAACAATTCTGATCATCCATTTTTTTCATTTCACTATTTGTTTTCCATTTTTGAATATAAATTTTATCTTTATATCTGTCAGATAACTTGTCTATGATCTCGGTAATTTGCTCTTTTTCCTGAGTTGATAAACATATTGTATCCTTAAGTTCTATACCTCTTCCCATTGGTATTAGTGCTCCAAAATTAAGTTGATTCACACCATGTTCTACTGCTAAATCAATCATGTCTTCCAATCTATCTTTATTTCTCTTAGTTATTATAGTTGCTATTGTAACAGGTATACTTGCTTTTACAATTGTATCAATACCATTTATAGTTTTTTCAAAAGAGCCTTCTAAATTTGTAATCATATCATGTTCTTTAGAATCATTTGAATATACGGATACTTGAATTCTTTCAACCTTCTTGAAATGATCTATGTTCTTATTATTTATCATAACAGCAGTAGTAGTTATAGTTGTTCTAAAGTTTTCAGAGCAGTAGTCTAATACATCTAAAAAACTGTCATATGCCATAGGTTCTCCTCCTGTTAACTGTAAGGTCAGAGATTTGCCAGTCAAAAATTTTAATACATTCATCAACTTATTATAGTTAAGTGATTTATTCCCCTTTGTACTACAACTTTTATAGCAATGTTCACAATTCATTACACACTTATTTGTTAAACTTAATATAATATTTAATGGTACGTTTTTACCTTTGATTCCTGTTCTTTTAATAATATGGTTTTTAGGCACTTTACTTTTTTTTATAAGTAATGGTTTACTTTCAACAAACTCATCAAATATACAACCAATCTTTTTAATATCATTTAATTCTAACTCATCTGCTATTTCTTTAATTATTTCATCCTCTGTCTTTTTACCATCAATTTTTTCTGACATATATATTTCGATTTTGTTTATTATATACCTTTCAACATTCCCATAAAGAACAGCGTTGCTACCCAAGTAATGCAATATGGTGTTCTCAACAATATATGGATACATGAGTTTTTTATTACAGAATTATCTTCTGTAATTCCTCCTCTCTACTAATTTATTATTTGTATTTACAATATATATTGTACCATATTTGTTTTTAATTGTAAATATTGTTCATTTTAGTATTTTGCTGTTACAGGTATACAATTTACAATTTCGAGTTTGGTTACAAAGAATAAAAAAATAGGCTGCAAGATATTGTGGACTTAGCTATAGAACATGATGTGAAATGTTAAAAGCTTGATTTAATTAAATCTCAATACAACAAAAAAACCTTCTTGGAATTTTATTTTTTAATTCTTACCAAGAAGGTTTCTTGTATTTTTTTTCATAACATTATTCATTACATACTTAGAATTATTCATGTCTCTACTAATCAATTTTTATCATTCTTGAATTTGTTTTTTTAAAACTTTACCTTATTGCTATTAAAAAACAAAACCTTTGATGGCAAATAAATAAGCCTGAAAAATCAGACTTATTTAATGAGATGAACTAAATTGCTGCTACAACACGTGGTTCGCAATCTAATAAACCACCAGGAAATTCACCACACGTTTTCAAAGTGCTATTACTTACAGTGTAATTAAAAAATTCTTTTTTATTCATATTTTCACCTCCTTTTTTAATAATGAAAAATGAGTCATATATATATCTAAAAAGTTTTTAATATAATAATATTAAACACATTTTTCTTCATAGTATTTTCTAATATTTGGACATATTTCATTAACAGTTGAATTTATATCATTTAAGTCTTTCTCCCATTTTTTAATGCTTCTTGCAAGGTTGTTCAAATTATACTGTTCAAGTATATCTTCTACGCTTTCTTCTTCAATACATCCCATTGTAAATATTTCATCCGGAATGAACTCACAAGGCTTAACATTTCCATTTTCATTTATAATCCACTGGCAAAGACCTGCTCCACAATCAAAGCAATCCATATCTTTGTCCCTGTCTTTTTCAAATTCATTTTTACTACTTTCCCAATTTCCAATATTAATTTTATCTTTATATTTATTTGAAAACTCATCTATAATGCCAGTCATTTCATCAATTTCATCATTTGATAAGCATATTTGATCCTTAAGTTTTAAACATCTTCCCATTGGAACTAATGATCCAAATCTTAATTTATCTACACCATGCTCTAATGCTAGCTCGATCATATCTTGTATTCTATCCTTATTTCTCTTAGTAACTATTGTTGAAATACAAACCGGTATACCTGCTTGTACAATTGTATCTATTCCATTAATAGTTTTATCAAATGAACCATTTAAATTAGTAAACATATCATGTTCTTCAGGGTTATTTGAATATACTGACACTTGGATCATTCTTACATTTTTGAAATGGTCAATATTATTTTTATTAATTAAAACTGCAGTAGTAGTTATTCTTGTTTCAAAGTTTTCTGAGCAGTAATCTAATACATCTAAAAATCTATCATAAGCCATAGGCTCTCCACCGGTTAATTGAACTGTCATAGTTTTTCCACTTAAAAATTTTAGTGTATTCATTAATTTATTATAACTAATTGATATATTACCCTGTGTGCTACAGCTTTTGAAGCAGTGCTCACAGCTCATAACACACTTATTTGTTAAACTTAAAATCACATTTAATGGTACCTTTTTACCTTTAATTCCTGTTCTTTTAATAATATGACTTTTTGGTGTTTCACTAGTTTTTATAAGTAATGATTTACTATTAACAAACTCATCAAATATACTTCTAATTCTATCAATATCATCTGATTCTAAATCATTCGCTATCTCTTTAACTATTTCATCTTTTGTTTTCATACCATCTATTTTTTCTGACATATATACTTCAACATTATTTATTATATATCTTTTTACATCTCCATAAAGAACAGCATTTTTATCTAAATAGTGCAATGTTGTATTTTTTTGGATATACGGATACATATAACCTATATTACAGAAATATTAGCTTCTGTAACTCCTCCTCTCTTTTTTTATTTAGCAATTAAACCCAGATTATTCATAGAAAATTATGAGCAGTGAACCCAAATCTTGATTTGGCGTGAATCGCTTACTCCTAAAATAGGAGATTCATTAATAAAATCCTTCTGATTAGAAGATATCCATTAACTTCTCGACATACCAATTCGGTATGCCTTCGAATTCACTGAAATCTCCTAATTCAGAAACCTACAGCATATTATCGGGAGTTATACGAATAATCAGGTTTAAATTTTTATATTAGTAAAATTATATTGAATATTTTTTTATGATTTGTTTAATTTGTGAATATTTTGTATGAATTTATAATGATTGGTGTTGTAAACATATTATAGCATAATTTAGTTTATTTTTCTATTTTATTAATTTTTTTTAATATAATATTAATTTTAGTTAATATGTTTTTATATATATTAATTTATATTTATTTATTTTTCTTACTTTATTTTCTTGTTAAAAAAATAGTAAGCTTTCCAATACATTGAAATTATGCAACTTTTTAAGTTTAACATAATCTAATTTATTGTACAAAGCTTACTACTTAAATTTATAATTTAAACTATAATCTCTTCAGTATCATAAAAATCTACTATTTGCTCATATATCATGTTAGCATATTCTTTTATTTGGTTGTCACTAGGAAACTTTAATACTAACATTTCTTTATCTCCACGAGCCATTTTTTTATAATATTCTATATATGTTTTATCGTTTTGATTCAATATATATACATCTATATCTAACATAGCATCTAATTCGTATAGTACATTATCTTTGGCAGCAATTCCAATTATACCTATATCGCCATTATAGAAGTCAATCATACTATTAATATTATTAATATTATCTCTATTTTTTTCATCTATTTGTCTGAAATCATAAAACAAACCATACATACTATTTGTAAATATGGTAGGATTGTAACCATTTTCTTCAAAAAGTTTTCCTAATTCGACTAAAACATTTAGAACTAAATCAAGATTCGAATCCTTTATTATTATTAAAGGCATTTCTTCTCTTTTTTTTACATTTAATGGTATGTCAATATTATTAAAGTAAACAGGACTGTTTACATTTTTTAATATATTTTTTATAACTTTATCATCTTTATTATGATTTAAAATTATAGGCTTCTTGTTTATACTTATAACATATTTAATAAACTCTTCAATATCGTCAATATTTATATTACAATTATATAAATCAAATATTATGGAGTCTATTTTTATTAATCTACTTTTAATTGTTGATAGATATCCTAATATATATGGAACTATTTGATCATTTTCCAAATGATTTATATTTATTATGTCAACAGCATTGAAATATGATGGTTTAATAATATTATTTGAAGTGAATATTATGGGATTTTTTATCCAATCAAGTTCCAGATATGTTTGATAATATTTTTGATTATTATAATTTATAGAACTTTTATATAAATATTCTTTTATACTATTTAAATCTGCATTTGGATTTGTAGCTAAATAATCAGCTACAAATGCTGTTATCATAGGAGTAGCAAAACTGTTGCAATTTTGCACTTTCTTTTCTATAGATAAGTGATTTTTCAACATATGACTACCACATGCAATAATATGTACTCCATCAGCTGATTCATGGTTATATATATATTCTCCCTCTTTTAAATCACCAGTAATAGAACATTTTACTCCAATTGTATTCATAAATACTGCTGGATAAGTTATTATTCTATCATTTTTGTTTGCTGCAATTATAATTATCCCTTTTTTGAATGCTTTATAAATTACATCTTTTATTGATTTTTTATCTTGATAACACACAGTACCCATGCTTAAATTTATAATATCTATGTCATTTTCTATGCACCACTCCATTGCCGCTAATAATTTATTTAGCTTTCCATCTCCATATTTGCTTAAAACCTTTATACTACTTAATTGTATATTGCACGAAACATATTTCTTTATAATACCAGCACATGTAGTTGCGTGATTTTTTTTTTCTTTATTATAATCTATTCTGTTTATTATCTCTAAATCTTCGGTTACTTCTAAATTGTAAATGAGAGATGTATCAAAATATCTCTCATTTACACCATCATCTATTATTGCTATATGGATTTGTTTCATGTTTAATCAGCCTGAGTTTCCAATATTTCAATCACGCTGTTAAAGCTACTAAATTTCCCTTGTGCTAGATTTTGTTCGCTAATTGTTATTCCAAATTCTTTTTCCACATCACGAAGTAAATATAATAAATCTGTAGGATTTAATCTAATATCTGTTCCTAAAAAGTGTTTATCATAATATGATTCATCACCAAACTTGTTATAATCTATATTAAATCTTTTTATAAATATTTTATTAAGCATTTCTTTGTATTCATTAACTCTACTTACTTCACAAACAGCTTCCATTTTAACCCTCCTTTATAATACATCCTCTATAAATTCTTCACCTGCAAGTACATCTATTAAATAACTAGCCATTTTTATTCTATCTTCTTTTTTCTGAACATTATAAATAGGCTTTGTTGCTTTATAATGTTTAATCTTTTCGTCTATATAATCAGAATCAATTACTGTATATAATTTATTTAGGAAGAATTTCGAATCTTGATAGTCTAGTTGATTATTAGCTATATTAAAGCAATCAATTTCAAAATCAAATCTATACTTGCATAAATTTTGAATTTCTTCAAAATAGTCAGCTTTGTAATTATTGTACATCATACTCACAATAGCTGCGTCAGGTTTGACTGCTCTTGATACCATAAAACCTGTACATCCGAAATCATCAGGTAATTCTTTGCAAATAGGTGCTAAACTCCTCGGAATACCTATTATGATTACATGTGGTTTTTCAAGCACTTCTATTCCTTTGACAAAACTATTAAACTTCTTGATTTTTTCAATATTACTTGTACCATTTTCAAACATAAATGATGGGAATGAATGAAAACCAAATAATTCACAGTGATTTTTAGTTCCTATTTGCGAAACTTTATATCCCATATTTTCGAATTCTTTCCTTAATGAAAGCTGTATGTCAAATTTATTAGTTCTATCAGATATTCCTGCTACGAATACAACTGGAACAGTTATATCATAAATTATTTTTATGTCATGTAGATTATAATGTTTTTCTAGTATATTTTTAAAACCAACATTATTTTCTTTACATAAGTCTATAATTTGCTTAAGCTGCTCATCAGTTAACTCTCTCACATTTACTATTTCTTTTTTATTTTTTACAACTTGCTTAAGTTTAGGAAAAATGTACTTTTCAAAATCAAGTTCTATTTTTGAATCTACTAAAAATAATGTGTCAAATTCGTCTGTATCTTCAATTTTATCCTTTACTTTTATATTTAAAGCATGTCCAGCATCAGCACTTCCTACGTCTTTGCCTCTTAATCCCCAACCATTTGGTGATACTGCACCAACCACATCATACATTTTGTTCATTTCATTAAATCTAAAAAAATGTGTTGACTCACTATCATATGGATATATAAAAGCTTTCTTTTTAATCAATATTTTCGCCCCCTTTTTTATAGATCTACAAAGCCTAAATCTGTATCGAAAGTACATCCAAATTCTTTTAGTATACAAAGTTCTTCTAAATCTTTTTCTGCATTAAATTTAACTGACGGACAGCCTTTTATTTTTGTTTCTCTGGATAATTCACCAATCGCATCAGCAGCAGATGCACACATGGTACAAAATCTAAATGCCCAACAGTTTTTACAAAGATCTTCGCTTAACTTACCGATATTTAATATAGCTCTTATCTTATCAAGATAAAAACCATCATCGATATTACCAATAATCATCGGTTTAGATATTTCACTAACTCTTTCACATGGGAAAAAGTCTCCGTCAACATTAACAAAAAGTTTTTTTACACCTGGAACACATGGACCACCTGGGTGTTCTTTATCATTTATTGATGAACTAAATTCTCTTTCATAAAGATTTTGTTTTAATCTAATAAATTGAGAATCAAATAAATCAGATGTTAGGTTACTATCTAATCTACCAATTTTGTTCAATAATACTTTGAATTTCTCATAGCTGTACTGTATTTTATATTTTTCATATACATCAAAATTCACCTTTGCATACTTGTCAGAAATAAAACTAGTATTAACATTTAAGTCCTTTATTTCATCATAATCAGCAAAGAACTGTTTTGTGCAACTGAAATCTGTTGTTCCATCAAGAACAGCATTAAAACTAATCTTGTTTTTTACATATTCAGGGTATTTTTTATGCATATCTCTTATATTATCCATTATTACTCTGAATGTACCTTTTCCGTTTGCAGCAAAAACCCTGTTTTTATCATGTATTTCTTGTGGTCCATCTATACTAATCAAAAGTTTGAAATCGTTTTCCACAAGATATTCAAGTATCTCTCCTCTTAATAAAGTTCCATTTGTAGTCATATGATAATAAATTTCTCTACCATCTGCATTTTCTTTTGCATACTCAACACATTTTTTAATCAAATCAAACATCAATAAAGGCTCTCCGCCATAAAATCCGATACTTATAACTTGAGCTTCTGAGGAATTATCTATAACAAAATCCAAACTTTTTTTAGCAGTTTCAAAGCTCATATCAAGATCTGAATGAACTCTCTCTTCATATTTACCCGAATATGCACAGTAACTACATCTCAAATTGCATCTTTGTGTTACTTGCAAAGTTACTGTATTCAATCTGTTTTTGAGATAGAAAGGTAACATTTCATTATAAGGATGTTCTATTTCTTTAATACGTCTTTCTGATAAAAATCCTTGATCAACCATTTTTTCTATTTTTACTCTTAAGTCATTGCTTATTTCTTTTTCCTCATTAATACCTGTACTTAAATAATCAAACACATCATCAGATATATTAAGTATGGTATTAGTATTAACATCGTACACATACTTTTTGTCCCTAGTTATAAAAGTATGTATAAATGGTTTTTTAGGTAACATGTTATCATCTCCTTATTTTTGTATAATTTATTCCATTTAAAACTTTATCTGTATACAAGCTCCAATCAGTAAAATCTTATTTAATAATTAAATAGATATATAACTTAGCTTAATAGGTAAGAATACTTGGAGCTCTTCCGTCCCATCTATCTATATATTCAAGCATTTTTAGTGGGTCACATATACAGTAACATTTAACTTGAAAACTTTGTATTGATTTTCAAATATATTCTTGGTAACTATCTGATTGAAGCTTTATAACCATTTTAATTTTTATTAATTTTTATTATATTGATTTGAATATGTATTTATATATGTATATAAAATATTAGCATACGGACATCTAGTAATTTTTTTATATACATATATAAAATTATTTAGTTATAAAAATAGGTATTTTGCTGTTCATCGTAGGTATTATCATAAATAATACTACATGCACATATACACTTATATGGTGGAAGTTTGTTTAATTTTAATGTGTTAATATCAAATTTTTTTGTTAATTTCTTCATATTATCACCTCATAACATTTAAAATTTTCATATAAAGTTAATATGAATACTCAAATTTTTTATAATAAGTGAACTTAGCACTCATCATTATTGTTTTCAAGACACGTAACCTTCTTCATTTGCATCTTTATGGTAAAAGACTATTTGATTTTAATATATTGCAATCAAACTAATTAATTTCATGCGCCAGTAAAATACTAAACCATTAGAAAAATATATTTACTAACTAATTTTTATAACTTAAGTATCATATAGCAAAAGCACGTGAATAATTACAAAGATCTTCAAGAGTCATAGGACAATTACATGCACATCCTCTAAGAGATTGTCCATATAACTGAAGAGACTTTAGATTTACCTTTTTTACTAGCTTTTTCATAGTTACACCTCCTATTTTAAATATTTAATAGCACTGACATAAAACAATTTTTTATGATATTGTAAATTATAGTGGTAGTAAAAACTCTATTATCAGCTAAGTCTTTAAGCGCATAAGGACATATATATTTACATACGCTAGTAAAATATAACTCATTTTAAATAGTTTATTTCACTAGCGTAAATGGTTTATATCCTAAAATACTAATTTTTTAATAAAAATTTTTCATTAATAGTTAATTACCTAATATCTAAAAAAACTAGCTTTAAGATCATAAACGTATTCAAGGGACACAGGGCACATACAATTACAAGAATAAAAAATTTCACTATAACCATTCAATGTTTTTGCATTAACTTTTTTAGTTAATTTTTTCATATATTCCCCTCCTTATTTTTTATTAGTCAAAAATAAACTAAATCTAACTTATAGTTTTGTAATATCCATACGCATACAATTGCTTTGAGCTTTAGCATCAACCGCTACTTCGTGTAGGCATGCACAATCACAAAGCATAAACAATTCATTATAAGTTTGTATTGATTTTAAATTAGCTTTCTTTACTAATTTTCTCATATATATTCCCCTTTTACTGGTAGTAATAACGTCTATCTGCAAAAAGTCTATCATCTATAAAAGAATTTTTACTTAGTGGTGGTAACATGCATGCACATAAGCATTTTACTGATAAATCAGTATTTTTTTCTATGGTATTTAAGCCTATTTTCTTTACTAATTTTTTCATACAACCACCCTTTCATTAATAATTATGTTAGTTTTATTTTGCAATCTGACACTATATTCTCCAATAATATACAGCATCATTAGAGTCTTCAGGAATAATTTTATAAGCACACATACATATACAAATATTGTTCAATTCATTATAAGTCTGTAATGTTTTTAAATTTACTTTTTTTTGTAACTTTTTCATTATGACACCTCCTTCCAAATAAATATTAATTTTATTACATTTTTTATAATACATTTTTGTAATAAAGTTTTGTATATTATATAAAAATTTGGTAAATTGGATTTATCATGTTATAATTATATTGTTATTAAAATTTTAGTTAACTAATTATCTAGAAAAAAAATTCATGCTATAGTCTATAAATTATTTTTTAAATAATTTTTTCATACAATCATCCTTTTTTTATATTAATTAGACTTAATATTTTTTATATTAGGTCTAATTTTTTTGATTAATTCTTCCATACAATCATCATTTACTAATTGTAATTAAGCTTAGCAAATCTAAATTTAATATAGTAAGTTATAAGTCTTTTATATAGCATACTTTACTAATTACTCTACATTAAAATGAAAATCATTAATTATTACATCTTTAATATTTAATCTCTTTGATAATTTTTTTATCAAATTAACTCTTTTAAAAACCAAAGATAAAAAAATATTAAATATTATTTATTAATGTTAAGCTCAATTGATTATTTGCTTGATAAATTTTATAATTTTATATTTCAATAACAATTTTATAACTGCTTAATATTCAGGATGCTCAATTATCTTACTTTCTTCGTAATCATCACGATAATCTATATCTATTTGTCTACAAATACATGTACAATAAGGTCTACATTTTTCTAAACTAATAAAACTAACTTTTTTTATTAATTTTTTCACAAAATCATCCTTTCTTAAAATAGACTTAGTCAATACATTCATTGAAGAAATAAATATATTCATACTATTCACTTTTATACTTTTATTCAATTTTTCCGTTCATATTACAATTTTTATGATGATTTAAATGACTCAATCAATCAACCCATTATAATAAACATCATAATAATCAAATCTTACTCCACATTTACAATCATATACAGGTGGATCACTATAAAACTCCACTTTTCTAATTTTTTTCATTAATTTTTTCATACAATCTTCCTTTCTCATTTATATTGATTAAACTTAATAAAGTCATGATAATTCAATTTTGGGATAGATTTAAAATTAATTTGCTTATTTAACTATTTCTAAATAATCTTTACTCTTCTAAGCAAACCTTTATGTTTGCCTATTTGTACTACTTTTTTGTCCTAAAGGCCTATAATATTATCTAAGTCTTTTAATATATATTGCCTATTAGTTATAAATATTATTGTTTCTAATAAAAATATATTTTTAACTATCCCAAGTAGTATGAATTTAAGCTGAAACATCTCTTATGTTTGAGCTATAAATTCTATTTCATAATCTTTTTAATTCAGAATTAAGCTAACATACATAATATAAGCCCTGCTTACTAATTAATAATTATTATGGTAATCTAGTTGCCATCAAAGTATTTAAAGCTCTGTCTTCATTTGGTGAACAATAACATTTGCAAGCTGTAAACAATTCTGTTGAAGATTCATTCTGTATTTTTTTTAGTAATTTTTTCACAACATCACTCCTTTCATTTAGATACTTGTCCTACTTGAGGACTATATAGCTTTAATAAACATTTATGAAAATATTTTTTCTTGAATCGTTCTAGCTTACAAATCCTAATTTATCCAAAGGTTAATCTTTTTGAACGTTTATTATTCCTTGGTATTTAGGAATCATATAGGGATTAGAATATATATATTCTTTTATATGTTAGATTATTACATATTCATTTTTGTTCCAGTTTTTTTATTTAAAATTAAAACAAAAAAAATTAAAGATTAACTAACATAACTTTTCTTTAATTAAAAGCATATATATATTTAATATTAATCATTCTATTATTTTAGTAGAAAACTATGCAGCTTCTACAATTACATATGTCTGAGACATTGACATACACTTTTTTAAACTTACTGGATTATTGGGATGACAATTGGACTACTAATTTTTTGAAAAGTATTTTGCTTTAATAACAGTTTAAAATATAAGCAATCTATTCATAAACAAAATTTAATTTTCTATGAATAATCTGGGTTAAAAAAAAAGATGTTTTAAAACAGCAACTTTTGCCATTTTAAAACATCTCTAAAATTTATATATTATTTTATATTTTCATCAATATATTTCTTAACATCCTCAGCTGTTGGTAACATAACAACTTTTTGTGCATGTTCTTTCATTTCTTCTTTAGAAATATTTTTTATTATATGTCTAGCCTTAAGTATGGATATTGGACTCATACTAAACTCATCTAATCCAAATCCTAAAAGTATTGGAATTAATTTAGGATCTCCAGCAACTTCTCCACACATTCCAACCCAAATTCCTTCTTTATGACCATTTTCAATAGTCATCTTAATTAATCTTAATAAAGCTGGATGGAATTGATTGTATAAGTGAGATATTTTTTGATTCATTCTATCAACCGCAGTTGTATATTGGATTAAATCATTAGTACCTATACTGAAGAAATCAACCTCTTTCGCAAACATATCTGATAGTATTGCTGTAGCTGGAATTTCTATCATCATACCAATTTGTACTGAATCACTGTACTTGATACCTTCTTTTCTCAATTCATCCTTTACTTCTTCTACTATTGCTTTTGCTTTTCTAAGCTCTTCAATACTAGATATCATAGGAAACATTATTCTTAAATTTCCATGAACACTAGCTCTAAAAAGTGCTCTAAGTTGTGTTTTAAAAATACCTACTTTATCTAAGCAAAGTCTAATAGCTCTATATCCTAGGAAAGGATTCATTTCTTCAGGCATTTCCATATAAGAAAGCTTTTTATCTCCACCTATATCTAGTGTTCTAATTACTACTGGCTTACCATTTAAACCTTCTAATACTGCCTTGTAAGCTTCGAATTGTTCATCTTCAGTTGGTAACTTCTCTCTATCCATATATAAAAATTCTGTTCTATATAATCCTATACCTTCTGCATCATTCCTAATTACACCTTCTAAATCATTTGGTGTTCCTATATTACCAGCAAGTTCAACTCTAACTCCATCTTTTGATACACTTGGTTTTCCAACAAGCTCTCTTAGCATTTTTTGGAATTTGTCATATTCTTCTTTAGTTGCTTTCGCTTCATCTACAATATCTTGTGAAGGATTTACATGTACTTCACCTTTGTCTCCATCAAATACTATACTATCTCCATTTTTAACTTGAGATAATATTCCATCCAATCCAACAACAGCTGGTATTTCTAATGTTCTAGCCATTATTGCAGAGTGAGAAGTTCTTCCACCTATTTCTGTAACAAAACCGATTACTTTGTTTTTATCCATCGAAGCAGTGTCAGAAGGTGTTAAATCTCTAGCAACTATAATAACTTCTTCTTCAAGATTGGTGAAATCTGTGATTTCAATTCCTAAAAGAATTTTCATTATTCTACCAGTAATATCTTTTATGTCTGCAGCTCTTTCTCTCATATATTCATTATCCATATTTGCAAACATATCAATGAAGAAATCAGATACTTGCTTTAATGCCCAATCTACATTTACATTATCAGATGATACTTTATCTTCTACTTGACTAAAGAATTCTGGATCATCAATTATCATCATATGAGCTTCGAAAATGTTTGCTTCTTCTTCACCCATATTTTTTAATGCTAATTGATGAAGCTTTTTAACTTGTTGTTTAGCAATTTCTCTAGCTTCAGTAAGCTTTTTTATTTCATCTTGTGGATTATCTATAGCCTTTTTTACTATTTCAACTTTTTGTTCATTTTTAATTAAAACTCTACCAATAGCAATCCCTGGTGATGCTCCAATCCCTTTCATTAAATAGCCTCCTATTCACCAAAGTTGTCGTCAACTAATTTCTTTAATGCTTCAACAGCTTCCTTTTCATTTTTTCCATCAGCTACTATAGTGATAACATCACCTTTCATTGCACCCATGCTTAAAATACCCATTATACTTTTTGCATTATATTCTTTTCCTTCTTTAATCACTTTAACGTCTGCTTCATATTTTGAAGCTTCTTTTGTAAACATACTCGCTGGTCTAGCATGTAATCCTGTTTCATTTTTTAATACAGCGTCTAATTTAAACATTGTTTAAACCCCCTAATTATAATTAATTTTAGTCAGTTGCAAAACTTAACAACTATTGTTAAATACTATCCCTGATTATTCATAGAACTTTGAATAGTATGCTGTATAATTTTGAATTAGAAAATTCCAGTGAATTCGAAGGCATACCGAGTTGGTATGTCGAGAATTTAATGGACATCTTCTAATCAGAAGGATGCAGTAGAATATTTGATTTTCTATGAATAATCTGGGATTATATATTTTTATGTTTTAAAAAGAATTTCTCTAACTAAATGAGAATATTAAATATTCCCTGATACATCAAACTTAAAAAGGAGAAATCCCATAAAAACTAATTCCAAACAAATTTAATGACAATTCTTTTACTTAATCTTCCTAAAATAAAGTTTAAGCATTATCCTCTATTATTTCTTTAATTATTTTATTTGACTTTCTTATAGTGTCGTATATTGAAACATATTTTATGGGCAATTCTTTGAATCTATCAGTATTCTTTATTGGCATATCCTTTGTTAGTATTACTACATCACCTTTTTTTATATCAGTATCAGTTATCTCATTTTCTACACCCATAAAACCTTGTGTCTCTACTTTTATATCAAAACCAAATTCTCTTGCTGCTCTTTCTAATCCTTCTGCTGCCATATAAGTACTAGCCATACCCAAAGGGCACGCTGTAACAGCTAATATATTCATAGTCTCACTCCATTAACTAAACCCATGTTATATGAACAATCAGGGTTAAAATATTTTATTATCAAGTAAAACTTCATATATTTCTTCAGAAGTTCTTTTATCTCTAATTAAATTCAAAATTTCTTCATTATCTAACATAGAATAAAAATTCTTAAAAAAATATCTTATTTCGTTTTTATTTTCGAATTTTAAAGCTAATAAAAATACAATATCTACTTTCCCATTAGACCATTCTATAGGTTCTTCTAAAGTAGCAACTAATATAGTAGGTTTACTGACAAAATCATGAGAACCATGAGGTATAGCAACACCCTTACCAACTGCTGTTGAAGTTATTCTTTCTCTTTCTAAAGCTATATTTAAAAATCCATTTTCTACATATCCTTTATTTATTAGAATCCCACATAAGTCGTTTATCAATTGAATTTTATTTGTAGCTTTTACTTTTGGTAGTATTAATTCTTTTTGAAATAAATCATTTTTTTTGTCTGATAAATTACCTTTTATAAAACGTCTTGTATTTTCAATATTTTTTAAATATTTTTTAACTGCTTCTAAATCATCCTTGTTAATTATTGGATTTATCTGTATAACTGGCTTTGATAAATATTCAAAAGGTAATGTTGAAATAATTAAATCAAAGTCATTAGTTTTTATATTTTTTATATCATGAACAGAAGTAATATCTACTATCTCTAATCCTCTTATTTCTCTTTCAAGTCTAACTGCAACAAGTTGAGCAGTACCTATACCACTGCTACATACAATAACAGCTCTAGTCTTTTCATTTAATCTCTCTAATGCAGCACCTATGTGAATAGCTATATATCCAATTTCTTCTTCTGTTACTTTTATACCAAAATATTTTTCAAACAGTACACTCGATGCCCATGCTGCACCAAATATACTTGGATAATTCTTTTTTATATCTTTTAGCAGCGGATTTCTTATGCTTAAACCATATTTCATTCTGTTTATTGCAGCTCTCAAATGTAATACTAATCCTATAAAGAGTTTATTATCCTTACTGAAATCTACTGATAAAATATTTTCAATTAACAATATTATTTCTTTTGCTATCTCAATTATGTCTGTATCTATATTAATGAGTAATTCTTCTGAGCTATTATTTTTAATATTTTGTTGTATCTTTGAACATAAAATATGCAATGCTAAATTTCCAATCTCAGCCTCTGGAAAATCTATATCAAATCTAGCCTTTATTTGAGAAGATATTTTTTTTGCAACTCTATATTCATTTTTTTTCTTTAGTTCATTTAGCTGCCCTTCAAGCATTTGTACAACTTTATTCTTTTTAAGTCTTTCTAATGCTATAGCAACATGTATTACTAAACATGAATATGATTCATCTGTAAGTTTGAAATCCATATTTTGCTCTACATGAGTTAATATAAGCTCAATTTTATTTAAATCAATGTTTTTAAATAAATCTTCCAGTTGTATTTGCGCCTGTTTATGAATCCTTCTAAATTCATTAGGTTTAAAGTCGTAAAAATCTGACTCTCGTTTTTCTTCTTTTCTAAGTATTGTAAGTAAATCAGCAACTGCTTTTCTTAAGTCTTGTTCTTTTCCTACAACTTCAACACCATAATTTTTCTTTCTCTTTATTTTTAGAGAATATTTTGAAAGCCAATTTTCAACTTCTTCAAAATCATTGTATATAGTTATTCTGCTTACATATAACTCATTGCCTAAATTTTGCATAGTTACACTATCGTCCGAAAGTAATAACCGTTTAATTATATAACGTTTTCGTAACTTTGATGAATATGGCTGTATATACTCATTATTATCAGATATTACTGCTTGTAAAAACTTTTTCCCTTTTAAAGTAGTCTGTATCCAAATACCTATTCTTGGCTTTTTTATTATTTTTATTTCATCATTATTTTTAATAGAATCTTCGATTTTTTGCAAATCATTTCTTATAGTTCTATTGGATACTTTCAATTTATCAGCTATATCATTTATAGTAATAGGCTTTTGATTTTCCATCAAAATTTTAAGTATTTCGCCACATCTTTCATTAGAAAGTTTTTTCATCCTAACACCTCATAATCATTTTTATAATAAAATGGTATGACTATTATTATATTAATGTGGTAAATTGTATACTTTTATTCTACTACTTATATCTTACCATAATGATGCTGATTTGTAGGTAATACTTCATTACATATTATTGTGGCAATTGTTTATATATTTTTGCCACATATGCATAGAGAACTAAAATCAAATGATTTTAGTCCTCTGCTAAACTTTTGCAGCATATTATTTAACGTTATATGACAATTTACACTAAATGATTATCTGCTTATAGTTTCTTTATAAATCTTTATAACTGTTTCCTTATCTAATAGCCTTTTATTTAATCCAGTACAACCATGAATCAATGCATCCTCAGTCATAGCTTCTAGTTTTTCTTTAATCTTATCAGTATCCTCTAATTTTTCATTTACATTAATTTCTTTAAATAGATTTCTAATTCTTTCAATAAACCAATCTGCAACTTCATCTTGTTTTATTTCAATGTTTGGTTTTATATATTTAGCAATTTCCATTAATTCATCTTTTAATACATCTCTGTTAAAATCAATCATTGGAATTTGAAGTAATCCAACTGTAAGTCCATGTGGTAAATCACAATGTCCCGAAAGTGGACAACCTAATCCATGAGGTATCGTAGCACCACAATGACTCATAGCAATTCCTGCTATTAATGAGGCATAGGCCATTTTTTTTCTTGACTCTAAATCACCTTTTTGCACAGCAATCGGAAGATATTCAAATACTAACTTTATTGCTTCTTTTGCAAACATATCTGTCATTACATTATCTATTTTAGAAGTGTATGCTTCAAGTGCATGTCCTAAAACATCTAATCCTGTATATGCTGTTATCTTAGGAGGTAGTCCTAGCATCAATACTGGGTCTATAATTGCTACTGCTGGATAAATATCCTCTGACGTTATAGAATCTTTTATCCTTGTTTTTTCATCAGTAATTACTGAGTACATAGATGCCTCTGAACCTGTTCCTGCTGTTGTAGGTACTGCTATAATAGGTAGTGGTTTTACATCTATATTTCTTTTTTCATTTCCTCTACCATCTAAATAATCATAAATACTACCTTCATTTACAGCCAGTACTGCTATCCCTTTTGCAGTATCCATACTACTACCACCACCAAAAGCGACTATTAAATCATAGCCACCATGAGAAGCAGCATCTCCACCTTTGTCAATAATACCAACTTCAGGATTAGGTTTTACTTCATCATATATATCGTAGGATATCCCTGTAGCTTCAAGCTCTGTTTTTATAGGATCAACCAATCCAATTTTTACTAAATTTTCATCCGTTACTATCAATACTTTTTTAGCATTTCTTCCTTTACAATGCACTGTTAAGTTTTTAATGCTATTTTCTCCAAAATCTATTTTTGTTTTTAAATAAAATTGAAAATCTTTCAATTATTTCACCTTCCTATTTTACTGCATCTTTTAATTCTTTTATGGATGGATATACAAAGTCTGCTCTTATGTCTGATTTATCATAATCTTCATTAGTAGTCTCACCTGATAGTACTAAAACAGAAGTGATTCCTGCATTAGCTCCCGTTTTAATATCTGTATATAATCTATCTCCAACCATTGCTATTTCTTCTTTTTTGAAGCCGCACTTACTAGCTACTGCATCTATAATCGTCTTATTTGGCTTTCCTATTACATAAGGCTCTTTTCCTGTTGAAGCCTTTATAAAAGCTATCATTGCACCTGCATCTGGCATGAATTTTCCTTCTTCTAGCGGACAATTATAATCAGGATGTGTTGCTAAATAAGTCTTACCGTTTCTTATATAATCACACGCAATCCATAGTTTTTCATAAGTCAAAGTCGTATCAAAGCCTAATACTACATAATCTATATCTTCATCTCTTCCATCTACTAATGTAAATCCATTCCTACAAAATTCTTCTTCTAAAGAAGGTGTGCCTAACAAAAATACTTTTGCACCCGGTTTATTATTCTTTAGATAAATAGTTGTAGCTTCACCAGATGTGAAAATTTTGTTTTCATCTACTTCAATTCCTAGTCTTTTTAGTTTTTCTACGTAAACTGTGCTATTTTTAGAAGAGTTATTAGTTAAAAACACAAATGATTTGTCTTGTTCTTCTAATAAACTCAAGAAATCTAATGCTCCATCTATCAATTGATCTCCCAGATATATCGTTCCATCCATATCTAAGAGAAAACATTTTATATCTTTTATGTCTTTCATTTCACACCACCTATTTATTTTAGTTTAATAAGCTTCACTTCATTTTTAATAATCTCTAGTTCAATACAAACTCTATTTCCTTCTATTTTAAATTCAACTGGTTTATCTTCAGTTACATCAAATAATTCTTTATATGTTTTTGTAGCTTCTAAATCTATTCTTACTTTCTTTTTATCGTTATTAAAGAACCCTGAATGTTTTTGATTTACATAGTTAGTTATGATAATCCAATCTTCATTTTCACCTTCTAGATAATGTGCATCAACCTCTTTATCTTTTCTATTGCTGTAATCTAGCTTTAACTGTGGTTTAATATTTAAACTATCTATCAAATCCCAAAGAAGATATGAATTATCTTCTAAATATGCAACTTCTGGATGTGTAGCAATATATATTGCCCTACCTTTTCCATGATTATTTAAAGTAACTGCTGGTGTATCATTGTTAAACCGTGCAAGTACATTTACATCATCCTTTTTTAATTCTAAGCTCTCTTTATGCCAATGTCCTGTGTAGCTTTTATGGTTATAAGTTATATTTGGGTTTGTATTAGAAACTACTTCTGTCACTTCTACACCAAAAGTATTCATCAAATCAAAACAAGGCATTTTGTGATTGTACCATCCATATTTACCTAGCATACCTAGTCTAGCTGCACCTATTAAAGTTCCTCCAGCTTCAACATATTTGTTTAAGCTTTGAGCCATTTCCTGTGTTACCATTGCTAAAAACGGCATATAGATTATGCTGTATTCACTTATATAATCACCATTCTCAAGTATGTCCGGAGTTATAAAGTCAATATCATATCCTTTTTCCCAGAATACTCTATATGCTCCTCGCATAGCCTTAATTAAGAATGCTTCCTGTCCCATACCATTTAGCACGATAGCATTTTCTTTAGATATAAGAAGTGCTACTTTACCTTTTGGTTTAGAAGCGTTATATAGTGATTCTCCATTTTCTTTTAAAATAGCTCCTATTTCCTCAGCTGATTTTGTTCTATTTGTTGGCTGTCCATCTAAGTCAACAATAGCTCCCCAATGAAGAGGTTGAAAATCCCACTCTCTCCATCCTTGATAAAGTGTCAGCTTAGAATTATGACCTACCGCTTCAAATATATTTCTCTTTAAATCTTGTCCATTGACATTTCTATGTGGTCCTAATACCCAGCCATTGATAGGTCCACTCTCTGTTTCAAGCAGCCAATATTTTTTATTTAGAGGCTTCACTGTACTCTCAGCCATATCTAAGAACATAGATGAAAATTCAGGCTTAGATTCTAGCTTATTACCACTGCCTGGATATAAATCATACCCTACTTGATCTACAACCTTTGCAACCTCAAATTGATCTACACCTGTTAATACTCCCAATGGATCTTGGCTTTTTAAGAAGAATGTGTTTGTTGAAGTTACATGCTCAGCATCAAGAGTTTTTATCAGTTTATTTTGCCATGATATGAACTCTACAAAGTTATCCATCCAGTATAAACGCCAATCTAACCATCTTGTAACACTTGACCAACTTGTAGGCTTAGTCATTGGTGGCTCAATTTGTGACCAATCAGTGTAATGTGTGTTAGTTGCTCCCCATCTATATGCATAATTCACATCATCTAAAGTCTTATATTTATTCTTTAACCATTTTTTAAATTTTGCTTTACAGTGATCACAATAGCAGTATATATCTATGTCTCCTTCTCTAAGAGGCATAAAAGGAAATCCGAATTCATTGTGTATTTGATACGCACCAAGTGCCTCGTGATCTTTGTAACGGTTAACAAGTGTCTTAATATATCTTTCTGACTCATTTAAATAACCTACGTGATTAATACATGCCCAAGTATATGAAACATTGTTTGGATATTGCTGTCCGTGATTGTTTAATATATTTACATCAGGATACTTTTCATGTATCCAATAAGGTGGTGCTGCTGTACCTGTTCCGAGAAGTATTTTCATGCCGTGCTTTTGACATAAATCAAAGAAATCATCAAGAAATTCAAACCTAAATTTGCCCTTTTCAGGTTCTATTTGATCCCATGTATTAAATAACTCAGCAGTTCTGATAAGCTGTATTCCTGCTGCTTTCATTCTTAATATATCCTGCTCCCAGTCTTTTCTCTCTTGCATTAGTGGATAATATCCTGCGGAATAAATGATTCGTTTATCTAACATATGCTTCTCCTTTCAACTACTTCAATATTTGTATATCCATCCACTTACATAACTCCAATAAGTCTTTTTCCAAATCCTTATAAGCTAGAACGTAATGGTGCTCTACTCCGTTATTCATTATAATATCTACTACTTCATCTATTGGTTTATCAAATTTTACATCTAATTGATTTGCAACTAAATCACGATCTTCATCTACAGCCATGCCTTTCGCCATAAATAATTCATATTTGTTCTTACCTTCTTTTATCTTCATCATTGTTACATAATCTTTCTTTAATTCAAATTCCACTGCCATTCCTATACCGTTTTTAATAGTTGGATGCTCACGATATTCAGTTTTATCTGGATTATTAGCAAGACAAAGCGGTGCGGGTCCACAATGCCACATTTTTGCAATTCCTTTTTCATTTATGTTAACAAAATCTGCAAAGAAACAAGGCTGTTTGCTTAGTAAATACTGAATATACATTGTAACAAGTCCGCTCACATCACCTTCACAAGATGTTGTAATACCTTTGTTATTAAGTCTTGATACTACACCGCATACTCCCAAGCCGTAGAGTTCTTGGAATTCTGGCCAACATTTTATTGTAAAAGCATCTATATTATTTGATTCTTTGAAATCCTCTATAGCTAAATATACTCTTGCACTCTTTTCTAACATTTCATCAGTTGTTGTTACCTTAGCCACTTCATTTTTCATAGTATCTACTTCTCGTTTAACCCTATCAGTATCTATATTTTGAGCATCTCTTAAAAGTGATGCTATACTGTAATATAGTAGCTCAGGTCCAATTTGATGTCTAAATCTCAATTCATCAACATTTGATAAATAAAAGCCCGGTACTCTGCTGCCAATTATACAGAACTTTGAGGCTTTTAATTTTACTTTAACATCTATTACTCTAATCATTTTTTCTACTTTTTCATATACTGCTTTTTCATCTATAGCTCCATAGACATATGAAAACTTCTTATCTACCTTTTTCAAAAAACTTGCATACATATTAAGTCCGCATAGAGAATTTAGTGGCAATCCTCTAAATCCATCTATCATAGGTTCTCTAAAACCCCATATTAAAAGCGGCATATCTTTTAACCACTCTGTAATCTTCATCATCATACTTCCATGAGAATATGTTCCGCATTGTACAATAAGCATTTCTATTCCCTGTACTCTCATGTTTTCTAAAATTCCATCTAACCCTTTATCCTCAATTAAAACCTTGTCATGGTAAACTAATTCATAGTCCATCCTCTCAAGATGTTTAACCGATTTTTCTAAATATTCTTGGGCTATATCATATCTAAAATTAGGAAAACCTAATGAAATCAATCCTACTTTCATACTTACCTCCTCTATCAAACATATTTAACTGTGATAAAATTACCAATATAGTTGCTAGGGAACCTTCTCATGTTTCTTTGAAAGCGTAACTTCAAGAGTTCGTTTCTTCATCGCTCTTACATAAATCATAAGAAACGGGCTCTTGTCGGAACCGTCAAAGATTATGAGATGGTTCCCCTCACCAAAAACTTATGAGCTAAAACATAAAAAGTTATCCACATTTTTTATGTTTTAGTTTTGCAACTACCTAAAACTTATGAGTTAAATAATATACATTTCCAAACTATTTAAAATAATAGTTTTGCAATAACCTAAAAACTCATCAGTTAAAAACACATACCTTCATCTTCTCATCTATTTTCTTCATCATCATCTGCCTAGCATCTTCTTGAGCCTTCATCATATATATTGATGGATTTTCCTCATGAGCTTTGATAAAGCCTAGTACAAACTCTCTATCTATTTCAGTGAAAAAATTAATTTTCTTGATACCTTTTTTTATTGCTATTTTTAATGCTTCATCTGTTATACCTGTTCCTCCGTGTAAAACTAACGGTATCTTTGTCTCTTCATATATTTTATCTAGTCTATCAAAATCTAGCTTAGGTTCTTTCTTATAAAATCCATGAGCATTTCCAATAGCTACAGCTAAACAGTCAACTCCTGTTCTGTTAACAAACTCTTTTGCCAAATTAGGATCTGTCAAAACGTCATCATTATTATCTGATGCTTCTCCTTCTGTACCGCCGACCTTACCAAGCTCAGCTTCTACTGTTACCCCTTTATCCTTAGCATATAAAACTACTCTTCTGGAGTTTTCTATGTTTGTCTCATAACTTTGTGCTGAGCCATCATACATAACAGATGTAAATCCGGCATCTATAGCATCACAGCATTGCTTTACCTCTGTTGCATGATCTAAATGTATTGCAATATCTATATCAAAGTTTTTACATAAAAGCTTAACCATTTCTACAAATTCATAGTAATTTATTTTTTGCATTTCAAACTGTATTGGTGAAATTTGCATTATAATCCCTGTTTTATATTTTTCAGTACTTTCACAAACTGCCTTTATAGTTTCCATGTTACTTACGTTTATCGCAGGTATAGCTATACCATTTTTTTCTGCTCTCTCAAGTAATACTTTCATAGTTACTATATTCATTTTTTAATCTCCTTAATTTAAAGATTATTCTATAATCTATTACAGTAGGGGTGTTGTTACACCCCTCTTAAAATTTATATATTAAATCCTATTGCATCTGTTTCTTTAGCCCAAAGTTCCTTCATTTCCTCATCTAATTGACAAAATGAAAGTGCAATTCCTCCCATTTCTTGAGTAGTTATAAAATTTCCTATAGCTGGTCTAAAGCTCTTGATACCTTTCTCAGCTAATATACCTTCAACTTCTTTGTAAAATATCAACAACTCCATATAAGTTGTTTGACCACAGCCATTTACTAAAACAGCTACTTCATCACCTTCTACAAAAGGCTTATCAGCTATCAATTGCTCGCACATTTTCTTTGCTATTGCTTTTGCCGTATCTATTTTCATAGTACTTGCAGCAGCTTCTCCATGAACTCCCATACCTATTTCAATCATGTCGTCCTCTATTTCAAACATTGGAAAACCTGTAACAGGAGAAGTTCCTGGAAGTGTAGCTAGTGAAAGAGTTCTAGTTCTATCTCTAACCTTTTCAGCCATTTTAACTACTTCATCTAAATCATGTCCTTGTTCTGCATATGTTCCTGTGATTTTGTAATTAAATAGCGTTCCAGCTGTTCCTCTTCTTTCTTCTTGCTTCTCTTTTGGAGCTGATGCAATATCATCATACAAAATAACACCTTTGCAGTTGAAATCATCATCTTGTGCCATATCTATTGCCATTTTTGAATTTATAACATCTCCTGCATGATTAGATATTAAAACACAAACCCCTTTTCCAGTGTCTGCTGCCTCTATAGCTGCATAAGTAGTATCAGGTCCTGGAGCTGCAAATATACCACCATACCCATTTGCATCCAACATGTTTTCTCCAACAAATCCAATACATGCAGGTTCATGTCCTGAACCGTTACCTATTACAACTCCAACTTTATCCTTTTTTCTATTTTTCCTTACAATAACATTTTCGTGTTCTAATTTTTCTATCTTGTGACTATATGCTTTTACAAATCCATCTATCATATCTTCTACTATATAATCTGCATCATTAATAATTTTCTTCATTTAAAGTCACTCCTTATTTATAAAGTTTCAAAATAACAGGCCATTTCACATATTAAATAATAAACTGATGTAGCTCCTGCATCTTGATGACCTCTTGATTTTTCTTGTAAGAATTTCGATCTACCTCTTTTAGAAATTAAATCTTTAGTAGCCTCTACTCCATTTTTAGCAGCTTCACATGCTTTTTGAAAAGCTGATGTTAATGATTCTTTATCCTCAAATGCTTTTTCTAGGGCTTTTACAGCAGGATCAAGTGATTCTAACATTGTTTTATCTCCTAGCTTTGCTCCACCTAAATCCATAATCTTTAATTCTGCATTTCTTAGACCTTTTGCCATAAGCTCTAAAGTATCAAGTTCGTTATCTTTAGCTACTTTTGATATTTCTAAAAATATACTTCCAAACAACGGACCCATTGCTCCTCCTATTGTAGAAACTAATGCTCTACCATAGCATTTAAAATAATCTCTACAAGTACCTTCTTCTAATGCACTTATTCTTTCTTTAGCAGCTCTTGCTCCTCTTGCCATAGAAATACCATGATCTCCATCACCTATTACTGCATCTAAACGTGCTAACTCATCTCTTTTCTCTATAAATAAATCTGCAATTTTTAGTAATAATTCTTTTGATTGATTTCCTGTCAACATTTTATTCACCTTCTCAAATTTATATTTAAATGTTTGCCTAATATCTATTTCCTTATAAGGGTTGTTATTTAAACAACCCCTTCATAAATTTAATACCTTCCTCAGCAGCAACCATTGTATTTTCAGCTTTATTACTCCAAATGTATAAGTCTTTTCCTACTTCGCAATCAGCTAATACAAAGTTTTCAATTGTAATCCAGCGATTGTAGTTTATACTTTCTAGTCCTTCTTTCACTTCATTCCAGTTTATCTGCCCTGTTCCCGGAATACCTCTGTCATTTTCACATATATGCACAT
Source organism: Abyssisolibacter fermentans (assembly GCF_001559865.1). Lineage (NCBI taxonomy): Bacteria > Bacillati > Bacillota > Clostridia > Eubacteriales > Clostridiaceae > Abyssisolibacter > Abyssisolibacter fermentans. The sequence continues at coordinate 31,567 of NZ_LOHE01000058.1, read as the reverse complement.
GATACAAATCGTTATCTGCTGTTAAAATAGCGTCTTTCATATTTATTTCTTCTATATTTGCATGAAATGTATCAAAATGAAGTTTTATATTAGGATGATTTATCTTTCTTAAATAGCTTTTACCTTCACTCATATTATTTAAAAAATAACTTTCATATCTGTTTATTGCTTCTAAAGCTAAAACAACACCTTTCTTTTTTGCATACTCACCTATTATTAATAGATTTTCTAAACTTCTTTTGATGTTGTCACCCGCATTCTTTCTCATTGTTATTTCACCCCAAGGAGCGTACAATACACCCCCAAGACAATCACTTTCAAGTTCACTGCATATGTTTATACACTTTTTCAAATGTAATATCCCTGCATTCATAATATCTTTGTCTTTAGAACCGATATTTCTATCCTTGTTAAGTCCTGTTCCACAAGTACATAATAAATCATTTTCTTTTAATGCTTTCTTGATTTTACTTGTATCAATACTGTCAGGATCCATTAACGGATACTCTATCCCATCAAATCCCATTTCTTTTACAGGTTTTATATACTGAATTAAATCTTCGTCCCATCTTTTTGTAAATGCTGATAGATGTATACCGAATTTCATAAAAACACCTTCTCTTTTATTTTAAAATTTAATCAAAATCTTACTTATTGATTAACAATCATCATAAACTTACCTATAAACTAGCACACATTTTTTAATGTGTGCTAGATGACTTTTTGTTTTAATTGAATGCTATAATTATTTCATTAAAATATCTTACCAAATACTGATCCAATCATTGCCCATAGTGAGAAGTCATTTCCACCAAATGCTTGAACGAATCCTGCTCCCGTTCCTTTTAATACTGCCATAGATCCTGCAGCAAGTACTACTATTAATACTCCACCAACAATACTTGAAATAATAACTCCTCTACGTCCACCTGTAGCATTTGCAAATATTGCTCCTGGTGCTATATCAAAGAAGCACGCAACCGTTAATGGAATAACTGCATAAGTTAACATACCTGTAGAAGCTAATATAATTATTGCTAAGGTACTTGTTACCATACTGATTAAGAATCCTAATAATAATGAATTTGGTGCAAATGGAAATACCATTGGGCAATCAAGTGCTGGTATTGCATTTGGTATGATTTTATCTGATATACCTTTAAATGCTGGTACGATTTCACCTAGCATTAAACGAACACCTGCTAATAATACTGTCATACCTGCTCCAAATGTTAATCCTGCCATTAAACTAAATGAAAATAAATCGTACTGCATACCACCTATAGTAGCTATACTTCCTATTGAACCTCCAAATGCAGCAACTCTTGCTTCAGATCCAATAACTAATCCTACCACTATATAAGTAGCAAACATAAATAATGAAGTTGCTATAGTTGTATTTCTAAAGAATTCAAGTTGAGTAGGTATTTTTAAATCTTCAGCAGATTTTTCTTTGTTTCCAAAGATTTTACCTATATATGCACCAATTACACAAAATAGTGAACAAGAGTGACCTATAGTAAAGTCATCGCTACCTGTAACTTGCTTAACAAAAGGTCTTAGCATAGCTGGCACAAATATTATATATATTGATAAAAACGCTGTCGCAAATGCTACTAATTTTGCTCCTGTTAAACCTACTTCTACACCAACACAAACAAATATATATGACATCCAGAAGAAAATATGTCCAGTTAAGAATATGTTTTTAATAGGTGATATTCTAGCTACAAGCAAATTAATTGCAAAAGCTAAAACTATAACTAGTCCAATAGTAGAACCATAATCACCTAATATATTTAACCATGCAGCAGGGTCAAATTGATTTGCTTCAGGGATATTATATAAACCTGAAAACGCTCCTGCTAATGGACTTATAGAAGCTGCTATTATATTAACACCTTTAAATAAAACAATAACACCAATAATTGTTTTGAATGTTCCATTAATTATGTCACTAAAGCTTTTTCTCTGTACTAATAAACCAATAAGTGCTACTAATCCCAAAAATATCGGCGGTTGTTTAAATATATTACTTGTCAAATAATTAATAAAATCCACATTTACCCCTCCTAATATAATTGCTTATAATTAAACTTATATTTATAAATATAATAACTATTTTTATTTAGTTTTACATTTTGGAAATTGTATTAATAATGTTCTTTATTTTATAATGTCCTTTATAATTGGCATTCCTTTAGCTTCAATTTCATTCTTGTCCATAAAATTTTCTATTTCTATCAAAGGTGCTTTTACTTTGCCTTTTAATTGTGTATATAACTCTTTTGAAGTAAATATAATATCTGTACTTATAGATGCTGCTGTTGTAACATCTGTATTTTCAACTGTAGCTTGTATACCATTTTTTTTAAGAACAGAATCAATATTCATCTTTAACAAAAGGCTTGTTCCTACTCCAAATCCACAAACAGCTAAAACCTTAATTTTACTCATAATCGTCCTCCTTTCTTCTAATATTTTGTATCTTTTTTTACTAGTCTTTGCCTTTTAGAATACCCATATTTATAATTAAGTAATTTTAAACTATCAATTCATTAATTACAGGTAATCCTTTAGTCTCTATTTCATTTTTATCCATAAAATTATCAATTTGTACTAATGGAACTTTTACGTTATTTTTTAATTGATTATATAGTTCTTTTGATGTAAATATAATATCTGTATTTATAGATGCTGCTGTTGTAACATCAACATTTTCAACTGCCCCTTGTATATTATTCTTCTTAAGCACAGCTTCGATGTTCATTTTTAGTAACAAGCTAGTTCCTACTCCAAATCCACAAACAGCCAAAACTTTGATTTTTTTCATTCTAATCACCTCTAATGTTTTTATTAAATCTAATACATTAATAATTTATTTAAAAATACTTCTTTGTCTTTACAAGTCTTACAAAATTCAATATTTTCATCTACTGATAAGAATTTTGCTATGTCCTGTAATGCTTCCATATGAGCTCCCCCAGATTCTGCTCCAAAAGCAAATACAATACTTACTGGATCATTTAACTCACTTCCAAATTCTACAGGTTCTTTTAATGTAATAATACTCATACACGTTTTTTTAACACTCGTATCAGGTCTTGCATGTGCAAAAGCAATGCCCGGCATTATAACTATATATGGTCCTAAATTGTCAACTGCATCTATCATATTATCTATATATTCCTGCTTTATACATCCTTTATCTAACAATATTGAACCTGCCTTAGTAATTGAATCTTTCCAATCTTTAGCTTCTACCTGCAGCTTAACACTGCTTTCATCTATCAAATCTTTTAACATAATAACCTTCTCCTCACCTAACCGTTTTGAATGACTATATTTTGATATTTGCTTAAATTTATTTAATCTTCTGAGCACTTTTCTAATTTCAACAAGTTCTCCTAATTTTAAAAATGGAGTGATATGCACAACGTCAATATCTGATAATTGATATACTTCTGTAGCTATAACAAAATCTACTTGTGACTTATATCTTTGATAATCGTATATTGAACAAGTCCCTATAAAATCTAACTCAGGGAACTCTTTCTTGAGCCTCACTGTTATATAGCTTAAAACTCCAACCCCTTCTGTACAAATCAAAAGTGCTCTTGCTGAATATTCTTTGGTATATAATCTTTCATAAGTTGCTCTTATATAAAACACTATAAAACTTATTTCATCTTCTATAATTTCACAACCAAAATTTTCTTCCATCAAAGCAACGCTTTCCTTAGCAATCTGAAATTCAAAAGGGAATTTTTCTTTTACATCTTTTGTATACCCTTCTTTCAACTGTTTATTACGTTTGATTCGCTTTATTAATTTTTGGATGTGCAGTGCTAAACCGTTGTAAAGTATATTGTCCTGCGTAAGCTTGATATCCATTTCAGTTTCAAAATATTTAATTATATGTCTTGTATATATAATAGTTTCATTATCTACTTTAAGACTTACATTCATATCTTCTAAATCTTTCAAATAGTTATATGACTTTAATTCTGACAATTGACCTATGATACCTACAACCTCATTTTTTGACATTTGTGTTTCATAATATATCAAAATACTATCCGCTATATATTGAGCAACTTCATAATTTTGCTCCTCTGTTACTCTATAAGGAAACTTATCATAGGTGTCACCAAGTGCTATTCTTTTAACTGACACTATTAAATATAAAGCCATTTTTAAAAACATAGCATCAGTTAAGTTAAGATGATATTTATCCTGTACATCACTTAATATTTTAAACACTTTATTTAAATCTTTAATCTCAAAAACCTTGTTGTAATTACCAAATATCTTTTTGAAATTTTCATTAAAGTTTTCATTTTCAATATACAAGATAAGACTTTTTATACTTAAGGTTTCTGCAAAGATATCAACCATCATGTCACGAATATCTTTTTCTTTACCTACAATCTTCAAACCCTTACCAGATATTTTTTCTAAAATCAGATTATATTCTTCTAAATAAATTTTGACATCTTTTAATGCTTTAATTACTGTATTTCTACTAACCATAAGCTCATTTTTTAATGTATCTATATTAAGTGGATTTTGTTGATTAAAAAATGCTAGAACAATATATCTAATTCTTTCTTTATCAGATAATACTCTATTTTCTACTGATAAAAATTTTAACTCTTCAATTAACATGTTTCTATCTTTTACACTCTTTATCATGACGCCTTTACTTGGTGTTTTTTCTAGAACTACTTTATTTTCCTTAAGCCAATCTGCTATGATTTCTAAATCATAGTGTATCGTTCTTGAACTTACATTAAAATCTTCTGCAATTTCACCAACAGAAACATATTCTTTTTTGTGAAGTAAATATTCAATTATTTCAATCTGTCTCTTTTTTAAATAATACATAGCACTACCTCATTTTTAAATTTGATTATTAAGCTGTCAGATAAATGTTCGTTTTTTAATAGCCAGAGAACTATAGAAATAATTAGTTATAAGTTATCATTTTAATGTGATAACGTTTTTTCCTTAAATAAAGTTTACCAACTGTTAGGTACTTTATACAAGTGCATTCCTTTTCATCCATACTTGCAATATGTTCTTTATTCCCTTGTTTTAGCTATATACAAAGCATAACATTTGCTTAAGACATAACGGAACTTATATCTATTCAGGAGCTTAATATGTTTATTATTTCCTATAAGCACTAATTACTATTTTCTTCTCTTTAATAAATATTATCCCAGATTATTTATTTTAACCTTATATTTAATTTCAATAAACTCTTACTCAGTTTTTTCCTAGGAATAAATGGCTCATCAAAAACATAGATTCGTTTTCTTTTATATAAAAAAACAAAGTCTTCTATAAAAATTTATAAAGAAGGCTTTGAACTTTACTCTACATAGTACCTATATTTTTATCGTAATATTTAATTTGAAATAATTTGAGTTAGTACTTAATTAAATCAGTTTTATAATCAAAATGAAAGCTCGTTAACTCCTTTTTAAAGGAATAACGAGCTTTTTATAGTCTACTTTTTATTTGATTAAATAATCAAATTCTATCATATTGCAATTATTACCAAAAGCATTTTTATTTACCATGATTTTTTGTATTAATACAAAAATACCAATAGCTATAATAATATCACCAATACTTATAACCTTAGCCATCACATTAGGATAAGGTATTGGTATAATATCACCTAAAAATGCTAGCTTTGTTATTTCTGATGAAATTGTTTGCGTTAAAATTTTTCCACCTTGTAATAGTTTAATTTTACCCGCTAAGTTTGCATATTTTAACGCTTCTATTGATACTGGTATTTTTCCACCATTTATTAACATAACTAATAAATTTAATACTGTGCCTAAAAATACTATAATCAAGGATTTATACCTAAAATTCAAAATTAGTCCTACCAAAACCAACATGTATACAGCACCTTGAATAAACATGAAATAATCATTTATATAAGCTCCTAAATCATATATATTCTCATTATAAATATACATAGAGCTAAATTCTAAAATCACTGCAATAATAAACAAATACCATCCTTTAATTTTACTGTCAAATATTTTAAATATTTTACCCTTTCTAAGTTTACCTGCTACTAATGAAATTATAACTGATTCAGCAATCATTATTTATTTCGCTCCTTTTGTTAGTTTAAATAATAAAATGATAATAATTAATACGCCCTGCAAAAAATAAATATATTATGACAGAACTTTATACATATTACATTCGCCATAATATATTGTAACCCTTTTTTTAGACTTGCACTCAGAAATTGTTATAATTTGTCTGAATTTTAGAACATAATTTCTATAATTTTCTTTACTTCTTCATTTACAACGTAATAATTTATCTCTACACCATTTCTCTTTCCTTTTATAATCCCTGCTGCTTTAAGCTTAGATATATGCTGAGATACAGTTGATTGAGGTGCATTTAAACAATTTTGCATATAAGATACATTGCACCCTTCATTTTCAACTAATCCTTTAATTATGCATAGCCTTATAGGATGTCCTATAGCCTTCAAAATATCTGCTTTCTTTTCCATAAGATTAATATCTATATCTTTATCCTTCATACTTTTTATCTCCTTACAATATCTTTATATTAAAATATTATGATGTAAATAAGATTTTGTCAACCATCAACTATATGTTCTGTTCACAAATATTTATATTTAAACGTAAAATAATATAAGTAAATCTTTTATAAAAGGAGGAACCATATTGGATAATTATGACTTTAAGCCTTACGAGTATAAGCTTGCACGTGCATATGTTCCATTTCAAAAATTAGATAAAATATATTCTCCTAAGCAAGCACTATGCAAGGGTACTCTCTTTCCAGAGTTATATATGCCTTATAAATTAAAATAGGTATTAATAGTTATTTATATAAAACATATAAAAGGATGATGAAAATGGAACATTTACAAAAAAGAGATTTAAAAATTTTGATGGAAGTTGATTTTAGTTTGTTAGAAATCAATTTGTTTTTAGACACTCATCCAAATGATGAAACAGCAATTAAACTTCATAATACACTTGCTCAAAAAAGAATGCAGGTAAGAAATGATTATGTATGTAAATACGGACCTTTATCAAATGAAGATATGAGTATGTGTCCTTGGCAATATATTGAAGCTCCTTGGCCATGGAATATTAATTTTAAAAGCTGCTAAAATTCAAAGCATAATTTTTAATAAAAACGCTCATAATATAAGTAGTGGGAACATAATAATCGAGCCAAGATGTATATATGTTTCTCATTGAGATATGTATATGTCAGCCAAAGATTGTATATTGATTCTAAAGAGTTAATATACGGTTGGAGGAAAGATTATTTATGGTTGGTAATACCTATCATATCTAGTCGAGCTAAGATTCTATGTGGTGTTAATGTGATATCACCATAGGGTTGAACAAATCATTTTTTTAGGTAGTGACTAATTTTTTGAAGCAAAAGATTGATAATGCTATCTAAAAGAGTGTAAGTTAAGGTTATTATGTTCTCACTACTAATTAATAATCCATCTAAGTTTCTTTCTTATAATTAATATAAACCACTCTGTGCTTAGCAGAGTGGTCTATATTTTCAAAAATATTATAGCTAAATTTACATGTAATTTTAAATTGGAAGTCAAGTGTAATTTTCTATACTCTTTCAATTGACATTTTTTTATAAAACACCATTAGTATAATACCAAACAAAGTAAAACTACCTCCAAGTATGATTAAAAAAGTAGAAAAATCTATCCACTCCAAAACAATACCAATAATACCATAAGCAATTGGCATTGAAATATTACCCATCATAGAAGCAAGACTAAACACTCTTCCCGACATTTCTTTAGGGGTATTTGTTTGAAGTAGAAGCTGCCAAAATGTTGAAGCATTTGCAATAGCTATTCCCATCAGGCTTATTACAATTAAATAGAATACCAACGTATTAATATCAAGTAATTTAAGCCCCCCAATACTAAAATATAGTACTCCTAAAAAAGCAACAACAATAAACAATAATTGGTCTTTTTTGTTCTTAATATGTTTAATATTCAAAACTATTGACCCTATTATCATTCCAAAACCCAGAGAACCTTCTAAATAACCTAAGTTATATACACTCCCATTTGATATAGACTCAGCAAGAAATGGCATAATAACAACAAAACTTCCTACTGCAAAGTGAACAACAGCAATTACAAAAATAATAATCAGAATCTTCTTCCTCTCTAACAAAAATTCAAAACCTTCTTTTATCCCTATGCTAATGCTTGTCATAGATTTAACAATTTCTTCTTGTTGATTCTTTATAGGAGCTTTACCTGAAATGAATAGTTCAAAGAAAGCAGATAAAATAAATGATACTCCATTTATCAAAAACGCACCAAAAAATCCAATATAACCAACAACACTAGCCCCAATTATTGGACCAATAATAGTGCTTATGCCATTAATCATTTGATTTAAAGCATTTGCTTTAGGCAACTGTTCTTCATCTACAAATTCAGGTACCATTGCATTTATGGCAGGGTCAAAAAATGAAGACAACAAAGATATAGCTATAGATATACTCACTATATGCCATAATTGAAGTGAATCAAAGAATTCCAGATATGCAAGTATTAGTATCAATGCCCCCCTTAACGTATCTGTTAGCACTATAATGTTTTTTCGATTCTTTATATCAACGTATACACCAGCGATAGGACCAAACAAAAATCCTGGTAAAGCAGAAGCAATGAGCACAATCCCCATTATAAGGGGAGATTCGCTTTTTTGTAAAATCCACCATGCTAATGCAATACTATGAAATTTATCGCCCGTCTTTGATACCAGTTTTCCAAACCAAATAAGTGCAAAATTCTTGTTAATAAGTAATTTACTTTTCATTATATAGCCCACCTTTCATAGTTTATAATTATTATGAACTATAAAGTTATAAATCAGTTTACTGTGATTTTATTTTTTAGCTTCCTTGATTTTTATTTATATACCATCATGTAAGCATAATTATACCATTTTTCATTTAGAATAAAACAATAAAATAATCTAAATATATATCTCTCTCAAACATTTTAGGTAAAGGCTATTTATGGTTAGGTTGGTACTATTAAATTATTATAAAATTCTCCTTAATATAGTTATCGGTATTTTAAATATTATTGTTAAAGCAATTACTTCTCATCTCACTTACTTCACTTCCACATGGTGTTAATTTACCAAAATTTAAAATTTAGTAAATATATTTGTCATTTCCTATTTGTTATATTTATGTCAAAATCATTTACTACAACTACTATTTTTTCACAATATGTGGTATACTGAAATTTATCATCTTTGTTTAGTATTAACAATCTGTCCAATTTAATAAAAGAATTAATTGTAATTTTATATCAGTTTGACAGCTATTTATTTGGGTCTATATATTAAGAAGCAGCTATTGTAAAGTCATAGAAATTGTTTTATACTTTTTTATATTAAGTTTATATTTTAATTAGTGAGGGTTGACTATGGACAATAATGAAAACAAAGCACCATTGATAGTAAAAATTTCGACTCAGATTGTTGATAAAAGAAATGCCTTTTTTCTGATTTACACAATATTAGTTATCTTTTGTCTTTTTTCAAGGTCATGGGTAAATATCAATGACGATATTACATCATATTTGCCAGAAACTACTGAAACAAGACAGGGACTTATCATTATGGAAGAAGAATTTACAACTTATGGAAGCGCAAAGATTATGATATCAAACATTACTTATGAACACGCGTTAAGTATAAAAGAAGATTTAGAGGCTATAGAGGGTGTTTCAGAAATTAAGTTTGATGAAAGTGAAGATCACTTCAAATTAGCTTCAGCACTTTTTTTAATTACATTTGAAGGTGAAGATAAAGATGAAATAACTCAAAATGCTATGAAGGAAGTTCTTGCCTATATAGAAGATTATGATCATTACGTATCTAGTACCATTACGGAAGATTCTGTTGCTTCATTAGAGGCTGAAATAAAAGTGGTATTAATAGTTGCAGTATTTATAATACTAGGTGTTTTATTTTTTACATCTAAAACTTATATGGAAATACCTGTTTTGGTTCTTACTTTTGGTGTAGCAGCTATTTTAAATATGGGAACTCATTTCTTCTATGGAGAAATTTCTTTTATATCAAACTCAATTGCTGTTGTTTTACAGTTAGCATTAGCGATTGACTATGCAATTATTCTGTGTCATAGATTTACTGAAGAAAGAGAAAATCTACCAGCAAGAGAAGCAGCAATTAAAGCCTTGAGTAAAGCTATTCCAGAAATTTCATCAAGTAGCTTGACAACTATATCTGGTTTAATGGCATTGATGTTTATGCAATATAGACTAGGTTTTGATATGGGGCTAGTTTTGATTAAGGCTTTATTATTTAGTTTATTAGTTGTTTTTACTTTAATGCCAGGGCTTTTGATGGTATTTAGTAATGCAATGGATAAAACTGTACATAAAAACTTTGTACCTAAGATAACAAAATGGGGTAATTTTGTAGTAAAAACAAAATATATTATTCCACCATTATTTATTATCTTAGTTATAGGAGCGTTTTACTTGTCAAATAAAACAAATTATGTTTATGGCTATAGCACACTAACGACAGTAAAGCAAAATGAATCTCAAATTGCTAAGAAAAAAATAGATGAAACTTTTGGCAGTAATAATTTACTTGCTGTTATTGTACCAGCTGGTAATTATGAACTAGAAGGAAAGTTATTACGAGCATTTGAAGAATTAGAAATTACAGAAACAACCACTGGACTTGCAAACTCAAAAGTAGATGACAGATACTATGTTACAGACAAATTAAATCCAAGACAATTTGCTGAATTAACTGACATAGACATTGAAGTATCTAATTTACTTTACAGAGCTTATGCAATTGAACAAGGCGCATATAGTAAATTAGTTAATGGTCTAGATGAATATGCTGTACCATTAATCGATATTTTCATCTTCTTGTATGACCAAAAAGAAGCAGGGTATTTTACATTGAGTGATGAGTTAGAAACTGAAATAACTGATTTATATGAAAAATTAAGTGAAGGAAAGGCTCAATTAGAAAGTGATAATTATTCTAGATTATTACTTAATTTAAACATGCCTGAAGAAGGTGAAATAGCTTTCAATTGGCTGGATAAAATCCATGACATAGCGTATCAATACTATGACAATATTTATTTTGCTGGAGCTACTACCAGTGATAATGATTTAGGAATCTTTTTCGCAAAAGATAATATTATCATTAGTGTTTTATCTGGATTATTTGTAATGATTATTTTGTTATTTACATTTAAATCATCAGGTCTTCCGGTGCTATTGGTTTTAACCATACAAGGTAGTATTTGGATTAACTTTTCGTTTCCAGTTATTCAGAATATTAATATTTTCTTCATGAGTTATTTGGTTGTAACATCTATTCAAATGGGTGCAACTATAGATTATGCTATTGTAATAACCAGCCGTTATATGGAGCTAAAAAAATGTATGCCTATAAATGAAGCTATGATAGAATCTTTAAATCAAGCTTTTCCAACAATTATTACTTCAGGTACTATTTTGGCATCAGCTGGTATATTAATTGGTAGAATTACATCAGACTATGCTATTGCTTCTATTGGTACCTGTTTAGGAAGAGGTACAATTATTTCTCTGATTTTAGTTATGGGTGTTCTTCCTCAAACTCTACTGTTTGGTGATAAAATAATTGAAAAAACTGCATTTGTCTTGAAGCGAAGAGGACTTATATCAACACATAGAGGCAGTTTAAGGATGAATGGTCGGTTACAAGGCTACATTTCAGGTTATGTTGATGGAGAAATAAAAGGTACCATAAGAGGTGAAGTCAAGGGACTTGTTGAAGTTGGAAGTATATCAGATAAGAATAAAGCATTATCAGCGAAGGAGGATGAAAATGATGAGAAAATTAAATAGATATCTATGCATATTACTGACAATATTCATTTTATCATCTCAATCCATAGCTTATAATGAAAATATAGAAACAACTTCTGATGTCATATATATATACACAGCAGAAGACTTAATTAGGCTTTCTGAGAACTGTACTTTAGATACCTATTCTCAAAATAAAATAGTGAAATTAGCTGCTAACATAGATTTATCTGATACTGATTTTCAAACAATACCTATATTTTCTGGTATTTTTGATGGAAATTACTATACTATAAGTAATTTTAATTCTAACAGTATTGGTTCTAATCAAGGCTTGTTCCGATATTTACAAGAAGATGGCGTTATCAAAAATCTTCATGTAAAAGGCACTATAAAACCTATTGGTTCAAAAGAAGAAGTAGGTGGAATTGTTAGTAACAATAAAGGACTAATTACTAGTTGCTCTTTTAAAGGAGAAGTACTTGGAGACACAAGTATTGGTGCAATAGTTGGCTATAATGAAAAAACAGGAATTATAGAAAACTGTCAATCAATGGGTTTAGTAATCGGTGAACATCATACAGGTGGAATTGTTGGTTTAAATGTAGGATATGTAAAATCTTGCACTAATGACAGTAATGTCAACACAACAAATGATGCTATCCCTAATAAAGATATGTCATCTTACAATTTAAAAAATCTTAATATTAATAACATAAATTCAACAGAAAACTTAGATGCTCAAATAGATATCGGCGGAATTGTAGGATACAATCAAGGTATTGTAGAATTAAGTGAAAATCACGGAAACATCGGTTACCAGCATGTTGGATATAATATTGGAGGTATTGCTGGCAGACAATCAGGTTATATTTCAAATTGCAAAAACTTTGGACTTGTAAATGGAAGAAAAGATGTTGGTGGCGTTGTTGGACAAGCTGAACCATTCATTCGTCTCTTGTTTTCAGAGGATACATTACAACGTATTGATGAAGAACTTATTGATTTAAATAAATTAATAGATAAAGCTATTAATGAAGGAGATAAATCCTCAAGTGTAATTATTTCTAGATTAGAAAGTTTAAATACAATTACAACTTCTGCCTCTAATAAAATGCAAAATCTGATTAATAACACAACTGATTACATTGATGAGTCAACAACTATAATCAATACTACTGCTGATAGAATACGTCATGTTATGACTCGATTAGAACCTGTGATTGAAAACTTTAAAAAAGCATCTGATGAACTTACAAATAGTTTTGATAAATTAGAGACAGGCTTTTATAAATTAGAAAAAGCTTCATCATACCTAAATGATAGTATTGAAGATTTAAATGATGCCTTTGAAGATTTTGATAAAGCATCAAGAGATGCCAGTCTAGCTTTTGATAAAATGTCAAAAGCTATGAAACTTGTTGAAAAGGCTGCTGAGAATTCTGAAGAAGTTGATGAAGCACTGAAGGAACTAGATAGTGCATTGTTAGACCTTCAGCTAGCTATGGAAGCAGGCATTAGGGCACTTGATAAACTTGCAGAAGCACTAGAAAAAATAGATGACCCTATAGGCGAAGATTGGGATGTTATCATTGGAGAATTACGTGATGAACTTGAAACTATGTCAAAGCATATTAATGAAGCTATGCCTAAAATAAGACATGCATTATCTGTGCTTTCAAAAGAGTTTAAAGATGATCAAGCTTTAATAAAAGAAGCCTTAGCCTGGATGGATCTTGCTATGCAGGATTTGGAGGATTTTACAAAACACACAAACAATGCTTTTGCACATATACAAGATTCTTTAGATGATCTTGATTCAGTATCATCAGCTACAAAAGCTGCTATGAAATATTTTTCAAAAGGTATGGGGCATTTTTCAAATGCATCAGATGAATGCTCAAATGGTTTAGAAGAATTAAAATCAATATTTAAAGAAATCAATGCATATGAAAAATTACAGCTACCTAAATTAAGTGATTATATAACTGAAAGTAGTGATTCTTTATTTGATGAAATGAATAATATCTCTAATGAATTAGCATTACTTAATACAGAAGCAAAAGATACATCAGAATCTTTTCACAATAATCTAAGAGCAATTAACAAACAATTTGAAGTTATTGCGGATATTATTAGAGATGGATTAAATTCAATATCTTTTGATAATGAAGATTTATTTGAAGATATCTCAGATCAAAATCTACAAGAAGAACCAGCTATTGAAAAAGGTCTAATCAGAGACTGCTACAATGAAGGTACTATTTTAGGTGATGTAAATGTAGGTGGTATTGCAGGTTCAATGGCTATAGAATATGATTTTGATCCAGAAGACGATATAATAAACAAGGGAAATCATTCATTTAACTTTAAATATCAAACAATATCATTTTTGATGTCATCAGTTAATAATGGAATTATTCAAGCAAAGAAAGATTGTGCTGGTGGTATTACAGGAAAGATGGATTTAGGTTTAATAACCACAAGTGAAAATTATGGTTCTATAGAGAATTTAGATGGAAATTACACTGGAGGAATAGTTGGCTCATCAAGCAGTGTAATTAGAAAATGTTATTCTTTGAGTGAACTTTCTGGTAAAAATTATGTTGGTGGAATAGCTGGGTATGCCACTGATATCTATGACTCTCTTTCATTGGTTCAAATAAATAAATCCAACGAATATACCGGTGCAATTGCAGGTGACATTACTGGTAAATTTGAGAACAATTCCTTTGTTAAATGTAAATGGGAAGGTGTAGATGGAATTAGTTATAGCGGTAAAGCTACACCTCAAGCTTATGATAGTTTTATTTTAAATGAAGGTTTGCCAGAAGCATTTAAATCATTTCAATTAACTTTTGTTGTTAATGACGATATTATAAAGACAATACCATTTAAATATGGAGATTCACTCAGTTTAGAAGAGATACCAGATATCCCTAAAAAAGAAGGATACTATGGTAGTTGGCCTAAATATAATTATAATAATCTAGTATTCTCGAAAAAGCTTGAAGCAATTTATACACCAATGATTCAAGTACTAGCATCAGATGATAAATCTCATTCCAAGTTATTAGTAGAAGGAGCCTTTGACCCTGATGATACATTAAAGATAAATGAAATTTATTCTTCAGATACAATGATTAAAAATTATCCTGTGACTGAAGAATGGTCAGTACAGCTAAATACAGCATCTAATAAGCCTTTAACTTTTAGGTTTTTAAAACCTGACTCAAAAAATGTTGTACTGTACCAAAGAATAGATGATAGTGAGTGGCAAGAAATAAAAACAACGGTAGATGGAAGCTATTTATTATTTGAATCAGATCTAACAAACTTTAGTATAGCAGTTGTAGAGAAGAAGAGTAATATTGTCTTTTATGTTCTAGCTCTAGTGTTAATAGTAATTATTGTTTTAGTAATATACAAGAAAAAAAGTCGTAATACAAAAAAAGTTAAGGCAACAACATAGGATAATGTTTGGATTTGTAAAACATAATGATTTGAATAGGACAAGCCAACTAATTGTTTAAATTAACAATTGGTTGGCTTTTGTTATGCGGCCGTTATCTTAAATTTAATACTTCTTCGATTAATGCTAATGTTTTATCATTACCTTCATATGCTATATAGTCTTTTGGAACTTTATAAGGTTCATTTCTTCTATATGCTTTAGGAACATATATAATATTGTTTATCACATCATAAACTATAAATAAGGTAGTTATGTCTGAATTTTCTGTTCCATTTTTATAATCATAATGATTTTTAATATAATAAAGTTTACTATTCAATGATTTGTCTATCATTACATTATGAGATTCATTAAGATATTCAACACTTTTTAATAGTTCTGTTAAGCATATTACATTAACAACATCATCTTTATCACCTTTACAATTATCATATAATGATACACTTCCTACATTTAATCCTTGTCCATTAAAATTTTGAATATCTTCTATTTCGTTTATTATAAAAGATATTGCGTCTATCTCTTTACTAAAAACATATTTACTGGCTTCTTGATGGGTGTAATTTCGTTGTAAATCGTAACTTGTTACTCCATAAAAGACAACAATAGCAATAATAATTATTAACATTACTATCTTAATTTTTTTCATTATTAAATATCTCCTTATAATAAATTTTAAGCTAAATTCATCAATTGCTACTCATAATATTCTCTTATGTACTGCATCCTGATTAGTTATTGATATATATCAAATGCTCTTAATTATACAATTCATTATTATTTTCTTACTATCCTTCTTCTTTGATATGTATTATTATATATAAAATTTTAGATTATTTAATTTAATATATTCAAAAGTAGATAAAATAAAATTTTTTAATTATAGTACTATTACTAAATTTTATAACTGTTTTATTATTTTAATGAAACATAAAAAAAGATAGATTTTTACCTATACATTAAAGTGTCAGTTTTGTGGTAACGTAGGATTAAATTTATTTGAACTAAAAATAGATATTTGATACATTAGCATCTTCTGTACATTTTTCAATGTTGAAATGTAACCCATGATTCTCATGGATTACCTAGTTAACTCATTTCAATAAGTTCCAAATATTTTTTAGATACATTCATCAATAATCAAGTCTCTTTCAGCTTGATCATTGATGAATGGTACATCATAAAAAATACTACTACTTTATATGATCTATCCTTTTACAAATAACTCCTCATCAATATGCTCAATAAATTTATTAGGTTTTCCTTTATAATAAATACTTAACCTATGTAATGCCCTTGTGCAAACTGTGTAAAACAACAATTTTTCCTCTTCTCTATCATAGACATTTTTATCCCCATCAAAGATTATTACTCCGTCAAATTCAAGTCCTTTAGCAAGATATGAAGGGACAATATTAATTCCACTCTTAAAATTCTCATCCTCTTTTCTAATTAGGTTTACATTCTGATTATCTATTTCTATAAAATCATTGTATGCCCTAAAAGCAGTTGAAGCTGTTTTGCATATTACTGCTATGGAACATAATCCACTTTCCAACATAGATTCAATCTCGATTTTAATTTTCATGATTCTGTCCTTATAATCAATTGCGTCTATTAATCTTGGTTTTTCCCCATGTCTCAAAACATTAAGAATCTTTTTATTATTAATTATTGCTTTTGTGAAGTCTGATATTTCTATTGTAGAACGATAACTCTTGTGTAATTCTATTATTTTACAATTTCTAGTATGAAAAATATTTGCTATAATATTATAATTTACTGTGTTGACATAAGGATTAATAGATTGGTTAACATCCCCTAATATAGTGAATCCTGCTTTAGGAAATAATTCTTTAAATAACTTATATTGAAAAGGAGAATAATCCTGAGCTTCATCAATGATAACATACTTTATATGTGCCATATTTCTTATATCACCAAGTAAATGTTTTATATATAACATAGGTGTTATATCTTCAAATATAATTTTGTTATTATTGAGATTTTGTAAAGTACTCCTTAATATCTCTTCAATATTAACTGGAAGTTCAATTCCACTTGCTAACTTCTTAAACAACTCTTTATCTCTTACAAGTTCTCTATAAACTTGCATTTCATTAATTGATAATAGATTTTTAATATGATTTCTAAAACTAATTATTTCTTTATTTAATACATCTTTTATTAAATCCTCTTCGTAATAGTATTGAATGTTCTCTTCTAATTCTTTTTCAATCTGTTTATACCTTAATTCTTTAATATTATTCTGTTCTAACCTACATTCTATATCCTTTATAATCTCTTTATATCTAAGCTTAATAGGCCATTTTCCATATGTCTTATGATAAAGATCATTCAGTTCTTTTGCTGTAATAATTATCCATTCATTGAATTTAATATCTTCAAATTCTTCAGTAGTCTCTTCGAGAGATATAATATATCTTCTGATTATTCTCTGGAATTTCAATGTTCCTTTAAACATAATACTTTCTTTTTTATATTTATAAATTTCACTTGCCCCTCCTGAAAGAATTTCTTCCATCTGATTATACCCATCTTCTATCATTAATCCTGTTCTTAATGAATCTATGGCATACTCAATAAAGGTTCTTTGAGATATTTTATCCTCTCCAAGTTCTGGAATCACTTCAGATATATAATCGTTAAATACATCATTAGGAGAAAAGATTACTATATTATCAGACTTAAGTCCTCTGTTATGATATTTATACAGCACATAAGCAGCTCTATGAAGAGCTATAGAAGTTTTTCCACTTCCTGCGGGTCCCTGTACAATAAGAATATCCTCATTTTTATTTCTTATCACCCTATTTTGTTCCTTTTGAATTGATTTAATGATTGTTCTCATATTCTCATCGCAATTATTACTTAAACATTCCATAAGTATATCATCATCTGCTATCTTAATATCAGTATTAAACATATACTTTATCTTTCCATTGCTTATATCGTACTGTCTTTTTAGATTAATATCACCTTTTATCAGTCCGTCTGCACATTCATACTCGGCCTTTCCTAGCTCATATTCATAGAACATTCCGCAAATTGGAGAACGCCAATCATAGATTAATATATCCATATCATCTATTAATGTACCTACCCCTATATAGATAGATTCCATATCATCTATCCCACATTCTTTAAAGTCAATTCTTCCAAAATAAATGTTTTTTTGAAGAAGTTTTAATTTTCTAATATTCTTACTTGCTATCTCAACTTTTTGCTTTTCATTTTTCACCATTTGAATGTTCTGTGTTATATCTACAATAGCATTTAAATCCTTTAAATTTTCCGGAACTGTTACTTCATTATCCCAAAAATTGCGTCCTAATTCCAAGCCTTGATTGAATGCTTTCTTTCTTCTCTTCTCTGAATCAATTAATTGGTTTTTGATTATGCACTTTATTCTCTCAAGTCTTTCCTCTTCAAATTTCCATTCATTATTAGATAACTCCATTTGAACCCCTCCTTCAAATTTGCATTTAACGTGCTTAGCTGAAAGTTATGAATGAAATCTCCTATGTTCTTTACTTATAACTGTAGTTTTATATTTTCCTCCACTAGAATAGACAAATATTAGTATATAACTTATTAGTATAAAATGTAAGTCTATATTTTTTATGCATTTTATGGTATAATATATATAAAGGAACAATTGTAACTATCTCTTAAAAGTATCAGCTTAGCCTGCTCTGTTAACATTTCAAACCTGATAGTAGGAATACTCCAAATGGAATGAGTATTATAGTTAAATTCAATTCAGTTTGCTACATCGTAAGTCACACATTCTTTTATTTATTTGGTCATATATACATGTTGTAAATGATTTTTACTAGGTGTTTTATCAAATGATTGTATATTAAACTGTTTAAGCTTGTGTTAGATAAAATCCCAAGTTTCTTTGTAATTATCTGAAACAGCAAATTCATTATCTTCAATATAATTAATAAATTCTTCTTCTCTTCAAAGTAGAAGAAACTTCAAACTCTAGCATTCTAACTCATTTATAGACCATTCTATTTCATGAAAAATTATACTAATCTTTTTAAATCTATACACAACTTTAAAGCCTGTATTTATCTCTAATATTGATAAACACAGGCTTCAAATAGTAAAGATTAATATTCTTCATCCTCCTTGTGATTCATACTTTCTTACTCCTACAACCCACAAAACTGTCATAATAACCAAAAGTATGCCTACCCAAATAGCCTGAAATCTTAGATGCTTGAGTGCCTGCATTCCTGCATATCTCCCTTGAAATATTGATATAGGTACATAATAGATATATTGAAAAGGTAACCATCCTGATAGATCACCTATGATTTTAGGAAAGAATGCTATCGGTAATATTTGCCCTGATAATAATTTTATAACATTCCATAAATTATCTCTGAGTGTCATTATATTTTTTACCCAAAATGTTAATTCACCTACTATGAAAAATAAGCAATACATTATTACTAATCCTAGAAAAACATTTAAAAATGCTAATGCAAAATTAGCAATACTTACTGTTAGTTTGATTTCAACAATAATTTTACTCAAATACAAGAAAATAAATCCTGATATTATTCCCCAAAAAAAGTACCCTATCTTAGTACAAAATTGATACAGTGGATAACAAATTGGCTTTGTCAAATACATGTTCAACTTACCTGTATTGATATCAGTAAATACTTGATAAGCAGTTATCCCTACAGGCATTATTGCAGTTTCAAGTATATTCAGTAAGAAATAATATGTGATAATGTCTTCAAAAGTGTAATTCTTTATTGTATTTGTACTTGCATAAACAAATTTCCATATTAGATATAATATTAATAACTTTAATGGTAAGTACATAATTTGCCCTATAAAATTTAAAACATATTCTTTTATTCTGCATAGCTCAATTCTCAAAATACAAATATATTTTTTCATCTTTATCCTCCATTTGACTCATATCTTTTTATTCCTAACCGCCATATCTTTATGAATAAACCAAACGTTATAAAATAAAAAATAAAAAGCTTGACAAAGAACATAAAATTAACGCTCATTTTGCCTAATAATATGACAGCAGGATAATACGATATAAATGCAATCGGAACTATATATGTTAAAACTATTTTCATCTTATTTGGAAAAATGTTTAAAGGATATTGTTTGCTTTCCGCTAAACCTAGTATCAACCCTCTAAATACCTCTATTTTACCAAACCAGAATGCCGTAAATGTTATAATACCATATATAAAGTTATAAATTAGTACTCCTATAAGCATTACTATAATACTCAATGCTATATTACTTACTTTTATAGATATCGCACTGTTTATAGCTACAATTACTATTAAGATCAAGCTTACTAAAAATTGTTGTATAAAATAAACTATTGAAACACTTTCAAACAATACTGCAAACAATGTGTTTATCGGTCTGCTTAAATATTTATCTAGGCTTCCTGCTACTATTTTACTTGGCAAATCTCTAAATCCAAAAAATAATCCTCCTAAACTTTCACCAAATAATGTAATTGCACTAAACATAGCTAATTGTGAAAAATTCCAACCCCCAAGCTCTTTTATATTGCTAAGCAGTGAATACCAAAATAAAAATACAAAACCCGTATTAAATATTAAATGCAGCAGCACCATCGAAAGCTCAAATTTAAAAACATATATTTCTTGCCAAGAAATTATAATAAATCTTCTCACTAATTTCATATATTTGCTTATCATGACGATTCTCCTTGATCGTTTATATATATATCTTGTAGTACTCTTTCCAAACTCAATGTATTTATATTAAAATCAACAATCTTATCATTATTAATTAAATTGTTAACAACATTTCCTACTTCCTGCTTATCCACTTTTATAGTAGTTTTGTATCTCTGAGATTCTAAAATTTGATTTTGTATACCATCTAATATTTCATTTACATTGATATCTTTTTCATGCATAATTTCAACTATCTTGTATTTATCTCTATTTTCAAGTTCTTTTACCGCTCCATCATACCTGATAATACCCTTATCAATAATCATTATACGCTCGCAAATTTTATCAATATCACCTATATCATGTGTAGTTAGAAATATAGTAGTATCAAAGTTCTTATTTAAATACATAAAAAAATCCAGTATCTTCTGCTTGGCTATTATATCAAGTCCAATAGTAGGCTCGTCCAAAAATAATATCTTTGGATTATGTAATAATGATACAGCAATCTCACATCTCATTCTCTGTCCAAGTGACAGCTTTCTAACAGGGATATTTAGTATACTATTTAAATCTAATTTTTCTATAAATAATTCCATTCTTTCTTTGTAATCATTGCTTGATATTGAATAAACATCTTTGTAGAATTTAAAAGACTCAATAGCTGGTATGTCATAAAACATTACTGACTTTTGACCCATTATTACAGCAATATCCATAGACAACTTATTTCTACTCTTGTATGGTATATATCCATTTGCAGTTATCTGTCCAGATGTTGGTGTCAATATTCCAGACAGCATCTTAATGGTTGTTGTTTTACCTGCTCCATTTAATCCTACAAAACCAACTATTTCACCTTTTTCTATATCAAAGCTTATATTATCTACTGCTATCTTGTCTTCATGAGATGGAAATAAAAAATTTTTTAACGTCTTTCTTTTATTCTTTTTTGGTACTCTATACACTTTTATTAGATTTTTTGTATGTATCATAATACATGCTCCTTTTAACATTTTCTTTTATTTTTATTATATTTTATCATCGATTAATTATTTTAACAATTTTTTACAATTTAGCTTTTACTCTTTGTTTCATGAAAAGACTATATCTTCTACTTAAACATTATGGGCTTTCATACCAGAACAATATGGTTATGCCATACTTTGTCAATATCTCTTTTATTCGTTTTAGTATTCTGCTGTCATTTCTAGTTTAGTAACTTTTAGGAGAAGCTATATAGTATTTTCCTTCATATTCTATTACAATCACTTCGTTCTCATTTCTACCTCTAAAAGTATATATACTGCAACCTTTTTTAAATATATTGGCACTTCCATTTGTTTTTGGTTTCATAGATCCATCAATTACATTGTTTATTTCGCCTATTTTATTGTTTATATCTTGTATAGTTGCAGATGAATAACTTATATCTTTCACATAATAAAGCGTATCATTCCAAAAAATCATTGGAGGAAAGTCAAATTTAGTAACCTCGGTTTTTTTACTACAACCTACTATTGTAATTAATACAATAGCTATTAAGCAGTTTAATATTTTATTTTTTAACACTATTCAATTCCTCCCACTATAAATTGAAATTTTATTAAATACATCTATTCTTTAGAATTACTATTCATATTTAAAAGAAGAACAATGGATATATACTACATGCAAATTCATTGAATTAGATGTATACTACTATAGTTGTTTACTCATAAATAAATTTTAGTACATGATATAATTAAAAACCTCTGACACTCTTATCTTTGGATTATGTAATAATGATACAGCAATATACATAGACAACTTATTTCTACTCTTGTATGGTATATATCCATTTGTAGTTATCTGTCCAGATGTTGGTGTCAATATCTCCGACAACATTTTAATGGTTGTTGTTTTACCTGCTCCATTTAATCCTACAAAACCAACTATTTCATGTTTTTCTATATCAAAGCTTATATTATCTACTGCTATCTTGTCTTCATGAAATGGAAATAAAAAATTTTTTAACGTCTTGCATTTTATTCTTTTTTGGTACTCTATACACTTTTGTTAGATTTTTTTGTATGTATAATACATGCTCTTTTTAACATTTTCTTTTATTTTTATTATATTTTATCATTGATTAATTATTTTAACAATTTTTTATAATTTGGCTTTTACTCTTTGTTTAATGAAACGACTATGTCTTCTACTCAAACATTATGGGCTTTCATACCAGAACAATACTTCATTATTGAATTTAATGTCTACTTATAGATTATTTGTAGTATTTCTACATACCAAGAATTCACACGTAATATAAAAAACACATATTATAAATATAAACATGTTTTATTTTTTATAATCTATATAGAATCATAAACTTCTAAAACTACGAACAAATTATGACTCTCGTATAGATTAGAGCAAGGAGGCTTAAATCGTTGTGTGGAAATATGAAAAGAAACTACAATATCCTGTAAGAGTGGATACTTGTAATCCTGCTTTAGCTCAAATGATACTAGAACAATTTGGTGGACCTGATGGTGAGCTTTCTGCTGGTATTCGTTATCTAACTCAAAGGTATAGTATGCCTACTAACGAAGCTAAGGGGATTCTTACGGACATAGGGACTGAGGAACTAGCTCACTGGGAAATAATAGGTACATTAGTTTGGCAGCTTGTAAAAAATGCTCCTGTGTGTAAAATAAAAGGTACACCTTTTGAAGCACATTTTGCATCTCATGGTAGGAGTCCATTCCCAGAAACAGCTGGTGGAGTAGCTTGGACAGCAACATTTATTCAATCTAAGGAAGACCCTATCGCTAATCTGGTTGAAGATATGGCAGCAGAACAAAAAGCAAGAGCAACTTATGAAAGCTTAATACAATTAAGTGATGATCCAGGGGTAACCGATACATTAACATTCCTAAGAGAAAGAGAAATAGTTCATTTTCAAAGATTCGGTGAAACATTGAGGATTGTTCAAGAAAAACAGGATTGTAAGAAGTTTTATTAATCAAAAACCTCAGACACTATCTCACGCTAATTACTTTTGAGTTTGTTTAATTTGAGAAATAGCTTTAGAAATATTCTAAGGCTATTTTTATAGTAATTATTATTATTTCAGATTTTTTTGTTTGCGAAAATTCAAACAATCATTTATATATTCTAAATTAATCTCATTAAGCCAAACATAATAAGTTTTTGAATCTTTATATTCACTTATCTTACAAGATAATAGTATGTTAAACTATCTGTCCTGTAATTATTAACTCATAAAATATACTATTTACTATAGTGCTTATAATTATATTTTTATTATTACCCTATATATTTATATGTTGAACCTATTAAGTTATAAAAAATTAAACTATACTTCTTTTGTTTATATATTATTTATAATGTCCGTGTGTTTTTTGTTATTTATGTTATATAATGTAATTTAGAAAGGAGAGTTAAATATGTTCAAAAAATTACTAAGCATTTTGCTTACAGCGTTTATATTATTTTCTGGATATACTTATGCAGATTCTACGGAAGATAACAAAAACCATTGGTTATTTGAAAACATAAATGAACAGTTTGCAAAAGTTATGTTTCCTGACATATTAAATAGCTCAACCAAGATAGCTTTACTAGATAAAAGTATCTCAGTAAAAGAATTTAATACTATCATGAATAACTTCTGCATTAGAAATAATATAGAAACTACTTTTACTGTAGAAGAGGCTTCTATAGAAGGACTGTTGAGAAAGGATGCCTTTAAAACTATTTCAAATCTTATAAAAACTGAAACGTGTGATGTAACGCTACCTTTTAGTGATATTGAAAATATTGAGCAGGACTATATTAGTGCTATTAAAAAACTCTATTCATTAAAAATAATAAAAGGAGTGTCCAATGATTTAGTTAAACCTAATGAACAAATAACTTTAGCCCAATCTATTATGTTGCTTCAGAATTTTAATGATTTATTGGAGGTAAATATGAAAAAAATAAGCTATAAAATAATAAGTAGAGAAAATTTAGGTAATAGCACAGAAGGAATTTCAACAAAAGAAAAAGATGATAAAATTATACTAACTATTATAAAAGCATTCCCAAATCCAGGCTATAACATGGATATAAAAAATATAATTGAAAAAGAAAATGGTGAATACTTGATTAATATGAAAATCATATCTCCTGAACGTAATAAATTATATTCTCAAGTAATAACTTATCGAAAAATTAATATAGAAATAGACATGCATATACTAAAAAATCAATATAAATTCAAACTTAACCTTCCAAATGTTTTAAATCCTATAAAAAATAAATACTAAAATCGCTGTAATAATATGTCGCTGTTATGAAAAAAGAGTTTTTAGGTCGAACGAATTTTGTTGAATTTTTTTATATTAATGTTAAAATTTATATATGAAGTTATAATCTACTAAAGGTTGGTGATGCCTATTAATCAATCTAAATAATTTTTTACTTCTTAAGTTTTACTTCTTAGTTTTACTTCTTAGTTTTACTTCTTAGTTTACTTCTTAGTTTACTTCTTAGTTTTATTTCTTAATTTTACTTTCTATAATTTCTTTTAAAAAACAAGAAAGGATGATGATATTTTATGAAAAAACTTTTTTCTATTATGTTAGTTTTAACACTTGTACTATCTAGTTTTTCAATGGCTTTTGCTGCTCCAGAGTTAAATTATATGGAGAATAAGAAAAGTATATCTTTAGATGAAAGAATTCAAGGTTTAAATGATAGTGATCAAATACGTATAATTGTTGAACTAACCGAAGAACCATTAATCTCACACGCTACAGACAATAATAAGAAGGTTTCAGAATTAGATAATAATACAATTCAATCTATGACTAAAACTATACAAAATGAACAAAACACACTTACAAACACACTTAGTTCTAAAAACATAAAAGTTAAAGTTCATAAAACTTTTACAAACATATTTAACGGATTTAGTTGTACAACAACTCTTAAAGAAGCTAAAGAATTAGAAAAATTATCGGGTGTAAAAAAAGTTTATGTAGCTAATAAGTATAATAGACCTGAACCTGAAATGCATGAGAGCTTAGGTACTATTGAAGCTAGACTTGTATGGGAAAACTTAGGATATACTGGTGAAGGTAAAGTTATTTCTATTATAGATAGTGGTATAGATCCAAGTCATCAGGATATGGTACTATCAAATCCAGAAAACAAAAAATTAGACCAAGCTTTTATTGAAAGCTTAGGTTTAGCTGGAACATGGCGTACCGATAAAGTTCCTTATGGATATAATTACTTTGATAATGATCTAGAAATATTAGATTTAGGTCCAAATGCTTCCAGACATGGTATGCATGTAGCAGGTACTGCTGCTGCTAATGGTGATGAAGAAAATGGTGGAATAAAAGGTGTTGCACCAGAAGCACAATTACTTGCTATGAAAGTATTTGGTAATGGTGATATAGCTTACACTTGGAGTGACATATATATTGAAGCTATAGACGATTCAATATTAATGGGTGCAGATGTTATTAATATGAGTTTAGGTTCTACAGCTGGTTTTGTTAAGCCTGACGATCCTGAACAACAAGCTGTAAAAAGAGCAGTTGATAATGGTCTTGTAGTAGCTATTTCAGGAGGAAACTCTGAAAAATTTGGTTCTCCTTTTGATCCATTAGCAAAAAACCCAGACATAGGTGTTGTAGGTTCTCCTGGAACAACTTTTGAATCTTTCCAAGTTGCATCTTCTGATAATGTTATTTATTTATATAAACATGGTATACAAGCTCCTGGCATTGCTAATGATATAGTTGGTTATGGTATAGATGATTGGGCTGATAGATTATCATCAACTACAGGTTTAGAATTAACTGCTATTGGTGGTTCTAAGCTAGGTGCTTTAGAAGATTATGAAGGAATAGATGTTACTGGCAAAGTAGTATTAGTTAGTAGAGGTTCTTATTCATTTAGAGATAAAACTGCATGGGCTTCACAAAAAGGTGCTATAGGTATTTTAGTATATGATCACGGTTTATCTACTTTCTATAAAAACCAAGGTGGATGGGAAATACCTTTCGCAATGATTTCTAAAGAAGAAGGGCTTGCATTAGAAGAACTATTGGCAGATGGAACTATAAATATAAACGTAGAATTTATTGAAAAGAATCTAAGTCCTACTTCTGGTTACCTATCTGACTTTAGTTCATGGGGACTTGCTCCAAATCTAGTATTCAAGCCAGAAATTACTGCTCCAGGTGGAAGTATCATATCAACTGATCAAAATAACGGATATCAAATGATGAGTGGAACATCTATGGCTTCTCCACACGTTGCAGGTGGTAGTGCATTAGTATTACAATTTGTAGAAGAGAAATTCCCAGAGTTACAAGGTGCTCAAAAGGTTGAAATGGTTAAGAACCTAATGATGTCTACAGCTAATCCTGTTTTAGAACCTATTACAGATGATGTATCTGAAT
This sequence comes from Abyssisolibacter fermentans, assembly GCF_001559865.1. Classification (NCBI taxonomy): domain Bacteria; kingdom Bacillati; phylum Bacillota; class Clostridia; order Eubacteriales; family Clostridiaceae; genus Abyssisolibacter; species Abyssisolibacter fermentans. Next base: position 3,955 of record NZ_LOHE01000058.1, on the reverse strand, counting down.
ATACTTCACCAAGAAGACAGGGTGCAGGAGTTATGGATCTTTATAAAGCAACAACTGCTGATGCAATAGTTGTTGACAAATTAACTAATATGAGCAAAGTTGCACTTAATGAAGTAGATAATAGTATTAATTTTACAGTTAAAGTTAAAAACCTTACTTATAGACCATTATTCTACAAAGTATCTGGAACTGTTGCTACAGATTTAGTTGATGAAGGTTTTATTTTGGGTAAACCTCAACCTATCGTTAATGAAGATAATGAAACTCCTATTAAGTTCAAATTTAAATATAACTTCTTTAATATGTTTAATAACATTAATAAGCTATCTAATGAGAATAACATTGAATATAACTTTAATGAATTAAACGAAATCAAAGAAATGATAAATATTGAAGATGAAGCCAATATTAAAAATATGACTAAAGCTGAATTTGAAAGCAGATGTGACTTAGATTGTTTTGAAAATCTAATATTTGTTCCAATAAAAGGTAGCGTTGACGTAAAAGTATCAATTGACTTAGATGATGCAAAAGCTCTAGTATCAGATGCAACTCTTGACGAATTATTCGAAAATGGTGCATTTGTAGAAGGATTCGTACAGTTTAAAGACATTTTATCTGACAACGGTAATAATGATCTTTCTATACCATATTGTGGATTCTACGGTGATTGGGATCAAGCTCCTATACTTGATGGTACTTTATATGATGAAGAATCATTTTATGGTGCAGCAGGTATATTAGGAACTTATGGTGATGATCTTTTCTATCTAGGAGAAAAAACTGATGGCTCATTTGACTCTTCTAAAATTGCATTCTCACCTAATGGAGATGACGCATATGACAATATGTTACCATTATTATCTCTTCTAAGAAATGCTAGATATATAGATATGGATATATTAGATGCTAATGATACTAAAATATTAGATTTTGTTGATGAAGATTGCATACCAAAAAGTTACTGTGATGGTAGCTCAGCAGACATGTATTATTTTGAGCCTGCATGGATGTGGGATGGTACAATAGATGGTGAAGTTGTTCCTGATGGTCAATATTATCTTCAAGTTAAAACTGTTATAGATTACCCAGATGCTAGATGGAATACTAATACATTCCCAATTTATGTAGATACAGTAGCTCCAGTTATCAATAATTTAGATTTTAGCCAAGAAACTGGTATATTGACAACTGATGCAACTGATGAAGGTATTTCAATTTACGAATATATTCTATTTGAAAATGGTGCAATACTTCAAAGAAATGATACTGGTCAGTTTAACATCAATGAACTTGATAGTGGTGAGCATAATGTAAGAGTTTTAGTTTTAGATTATGCTAATAACTTAGGAGTATCTAATGAGATAACAGTAGTAGCTGAATAATATCTTTGAATTCTAAAAGCTGGGTTAAATCGACCCAGCTTTTTTTAATCTATAGAAAATTATAAACATTTTAAAATTGTAAGAGCTATAATTTCCTTTAAAGCTTTTTCTATAAAATCACATTATTACCAAAATATAATCGAAGATTTTGCTCCTTACTTTGATTATATAATTCAAATTATTGAATTTTAATTCCTCTGTATTATTTTAATTTATATTTTTTCAATGAATTCTTTCAATGATTTTCTCTCTTTCTTATCTCGTCCAATAGTTGTATCAGCACATATTAGTGCATTTAGAATAGCCTCTTCTACACATTCGGCAGCTGCTTTAAAAGCACTGTCTATTTTATTTTCATTTAATATTTTTATATTTACACTTGCTGTTTCTTCATAATGTTTGATTATATTTGCTGTTGAAAATCCAATAACAATGTCTCCGCTTCCATTTCCATAATATGAACCTACTCTACCTAAACCAACACTAGCTCTTTTACATATTCTGTTTAATTGCCTACTGCTCAGTGGTAAATCAGTCGCTAAAATCATAATTATAGATCCTTTGTCAATCTCATTATTATTTTCTTTAAGCAACTTTTCAATTACAACACCAGTTTTTTTGCCATCTATAGTTAATCTTTTACCTTCACCAAAATTAGCAAGTACTAAGGCTCCCATTGTAAATTTTTCTTTTTCTATTTCAAAAACTCTAGAAGCTGTACCTATCCCTCCTTTTAAACCTAAACAACACATTCCAGTTCCTGCACCTACTGCACCTTCTTCAAATTCTTCACTAACATTTTTTAATGCTTCAAAAACATGTTCTTTTTTAACATGCAACCCTCTTATATCGTTTAATATTCCATCATTACACTCACATATTATTGGATTAACAGTTCCAGTTGTACTGCCTATATCTTTATTTTCTTTAAGCATGTACTCAACAAGAGCTTCATAAGCAGTACCTACGCTTAATGTATTAGTTAGTATTATTGGAGTTTCTAGGGTTCCCAACTCATTAAGCTGTATTAAACCTGTAGTTTTCCCAAATCCATTAATTATACAGCTTCCAGCGATTAGCTTGTCCTTAAAAATATTATTCTTATGCGGTAATAATGCAGTAACACCTGTTTTTATATTATTATCATTAAGTGTACAATGTCCAACTAGTACTCCATCAACATCAGTAATTGCATTTCTTTCACCGACTTTCATGTTTCCAATAGTCACACCATAATCACGAATTCTTTTTTGATTTTTCATAAAAACCCTCCATTAACTCATATCAGATTTATAATCTTTATTGAATTTTGCATAGGTTAGTTTGCCTTATTTGAATCGCACATAGTTAACTCAAATATTCAACTAATATAGGTCTATTTTACTTGATTTTTTTACCTCCGAAAGCTATAGCTTTTTTTGCAATTATCTCTAAAGGGTCTACGAATTGACCTTTTATATCAAATAAATCATATGCTGTAGACAATTCTGTACATCCTAAAATAAATACATCTACACCTTTTTCTTCTAGTTCTAATTTTGCATTATAAAAACTATCTAATTCGATATCTTCTCGTCCTGCTTTTATATTGTATATAAATTTCATAATTTTCTCTGTATTTTCTTGATTTGGCTTTACTATTTCAATATTATATCTTTCGAATATATCATCATATACTTTTGAAATGTATGTACCTTTTGTTGCAAGTAATCCAACTTTATCAATTTTCCAATTACTTATTACGTACTCTGCTGTTTCTTCAATCATATTTAAGAAAGGTATATTTATTTCTGAAACAATTTGATCATAAAAATAATGTGCTGTATTGCATGGCATTATCAAATAATCAGCTCCAGCTTTTTCTAAGTTTTGTGAAGTTTCTATAAGACTTTTTAGCGGACTTTCTCCTTTTCCTAATATATATTCTGTTCTATCTGGTATAGCAGCATTATTATTAATTAATATATTTAAATGCTCCTGATCTATTTTTGCGTCTGTGAAATATATGATTTTTTTATATAATATTGAAGTAGCTAATGGTCCCATTCCTCCAACTATGCCTAATATTTTACTCATAATAATCCTCCTTGCATAAATTAAATAATTCCTCTTTTGTATAATTGTTTAGCATTTATTTTGTCATATCAATAATAGATAATTTAGCGAAGCACTTGGAAGTTTCAGGTTTGTAATATTTCTAGTAGTTTATGTCATATATATTGCTTTCCCTAGAATAGGATAAAATGATAGCATTTCTGCTATAAACAAAGGTATCATAAATGCTGATACTATACACTCCTACTAATAAACTTTTATTGGCAAAGCTATTCTGTAAGTTAGCCATAAAAGTATTGTTACAAATAATGATAACAATATACAAACTAATATAGTTATTCTGCTTTTTTTATACACCTTTGACTCATATAATTCATATTATATTATTGGTTCTTTTACATTATAAAAATTATTTTATAATATTTAAACAAAATTATCTATATAACTTTGAATAATATGCTTTATATTTAAGCAGAGAACCTAAATTTAGAGTAAATCGCTTACTCAGAGGAAGA
>NZ_LOHE01000057.1 GCF_001559865.1 Abyssisolibacter fermentans | reverse complement strand
GGTATAGCTTTCACTATGTCCTAGTGGGTCTATTACTTTCTTTATTAGTCCTCTGTCATCATATTGGTAGATGGTTATTTGTTCTTCTATTGTTGTTTCCATGTTTATTTCTTGTGGTATTGGCTCTATATTTTCTGTCATTGTATTTATTGTTTCTTCTTCTGGTATTGTAGATTCTTCTTCGTTATTATTCTCAGCTTCTTCTTCATCTGTAGTTAGTATCTCTGTATCTTCTGTTTGTGTATTAGTTGTTTCTTCTTCTGGCATTGTAGATTCTTCTTCGATATCATTCTCAGCTTCTTCTTCATCTGTAGTTAGTATCTCTGTATCTTCTGTTTGTGTATTAGTTGTTTCTTCTTCTGGCATTGTAGATTCTTCTTCGATATCATTCTCAGCTTCTTCTTCATCTGTAGTTAGTATCTCTGTATCTTCTGTTTGTGTATTTATTGTTTCTTCTTCGTTAATTAAAGAGTCTTCCTCGATATTATCACAAATTACTTCTGTATTTGTAGTTAGTATTCCTGCATATTCTGTTTGTGCATTAGTTGTTTCTTCTTCTAGATTTGTAGATTCTTCTTCGATACTATCACCAGTTACTTCTTCATCTGTGATTAGTATCTCTGTATCTTCTGTTTGTGCATTAGTTGTTTCTTCTTCTTGAATTGTAGAATCTTCTTCGATATTATCACCAATCACTTCTTCATCTGTGGTTAGTATCTCTGTATCTTCTGCTTGTGTGTTTATTGTTTCTTCTTCCAGTTTTGTAGAGTCTTCTTCGATATTATCACCAGTTACTTCTTCATCTGTGGTTAGTATCTCTGTATCTTGTGTTTGTGTATTTGTTGTTTCTTCTTCTAGTTTAGTTGAGTCTTCTTCGATACTATCACCAGTTACTTCTTCATCTGTTGTTAGCATCTCTGCATCTTCTGTTTGTGTATTAGTTGTTTCTTCTTCTAGTTTTGTTGAGTCTTCTTCGATATTATCACCAGTTACTTCTTCATCTGTGGTTAGTAATTCTGCATCTATTGACATTGTAGTTATCTTATTTTTTACTTCTATTTCTACTAGCCTGTCCATTTCATCATAGGTGTAGTATGTTTTGTTTCCCTCAGCATCTGTTGTTTTTGTTAAGTTTCCTATTGCATCATAGGTATATTCTGTAGTGTTTTTATTTTCATCTGTTACTGTTTTTATTCTGTCTTCTTTATCGTATGTAAATCTTTGTTTTGTTCCGTCGGGATTTACAATCTTTGTTATTCTTCCTATACTGTCATATACATATTCCGTCTCGTTTCCATTAGCATCTGTTTTTCGTTTGAGGTTACCATTTTTATCATAGTCATACTCCTGTACATATCCTCTCGCATTTGTTTCTTTTGTTATGTTGCCTACTGCATCATAGTTATATTTTGTGATATTTCCATCTCTATCTGTTTTACTTTCTACTCTTTCTAATAGGTCATAGGTTAACTCTGTTGTATTTCCTAGAGCATCTGTTATATGGGTTATATTTCCTGATTTATCATAGGTATAGCTTGTTATGTTTCCTTCTTCGTCTGTTACTTGACTGATTCTACCTAACAAGTCATAGTCTATTTTTACACTGTTTTCTTTTGCATCTGTTTTTTGTAAAAGATTGCCTACTGCATCATAGGTGTATTTTGTCTGATATCCTCTTTGATTTGTTTCTTTTATTATATTTCCTACTGCGTCATATTCATAGTATACAACATTTCCCATCTTATCTATTACTGATGTAATGTTATTTTCTTTATCGTATGTGTATGTTATAGTTTTTCCATCTTTATCTGTTACTGTTGTTATTCTGCTTAAGTCATCGTACTGAAGTTTTGTTGTTCTTCCTAATGGGTCTGTTACTGTAGTTATGTTTCCTGCTCCATCATAAGTATAGCTTGTTTCGTTTCCTTCTTTGTCTGTTACTTTTGCTATTCTGTTATTTTTGTCATATGCATATGACATGCTATAGCCCATTGGGTCAATTATTTGGGTGAGGTTATTGTTTTCATCATATTCATATGTTGTTATTTCTCCATATGGGTCTTGTTCTTCTATTAGGTTTCCTAGTTTATCATAGGTAAACGTTGTTGTATTTCTTCTTTCATCTTTTATGCTTGATATATTACCTAGTTCATCATATGAGAGGTTCTTTTCTCCTCCTATTGCATCTGTTATTTTTGTCAGTCTTCCTAGTTTGTCGTAAGTATATTTTGTTACAGCTCCTCTTTTGTCTGTTATTTGGGTTATTCTACTTTCACCGTCATAATCGTATTTCTGTGTATAACCTAGTGCATCTGTAGCTGTTGTTACATTACCTTCTTTGTCATAGCCAAATAGTCCTGTTCTTCCTAGTTGGTCAATTTGTTTTGTAAGTCTACCTAAGGAATCATATTCATATGTTATTTGGTTATTATTTTTATCTATCTCACTTACTACGTTTCCTGAAGGGTCGTAGTTATAACTTATTACATTTCCTTTTTTGTCTGTTATTTTCTCAACTTTTCCTAGCTTGTCATATTCATATGACACTACATTTCCATATGGGTCTGTTATCTTTGTTAGGTTACCTTTTATGTCATATTGATAGGTTGTTTCTTTTCCTCTAGGGTCTATTTCTTTTGTTAAATTTGAGTTATTATCATATTCATAATATGTTATATTTCCTTCTGGTTCTGTTTTGTTTATGAGATTGTTATATTGGTCATAGGCATATGTAGTAGTGTTTCCTCTTTTATCAGTTTCGCCTATGAGATTACCCATACTATCGTATTGGTATGCGGTCACGTATCCCATTACGTCTGTTATTTTTGTTATTTTTCCTAATTTATCGTATTCATAGCTTTCACTATGGCTATTTTGATCTGTATATTTTGTTATGTTACCATTTTCATCATATTCGTAGCTTATATATGTTTCATCTGGGTATGTTATTTTTGATATTTTATCTTCTTCATTGTTTTCGTATTTTATTGTGTTTCCTTCTCTATCGGTTACTGCTATAACTCTATTTAAGCTATCGTACTCATATTCTTTGCTATTTTCTCTTGCATCTGTTACTTTACTTATATTTCCTTTATCATCATATGCTATTTTTGTAGTGCTTCCATCTGACTTTGATATTTGTGTTACTTGTCCCTTTGTATTATATGCATATGTTGTTATATTGCCTCTTGCATCTGTTTCACTAACTAGGTTCCCCTTGGTATCATATGCATATGTTGTTGTGTTTCCTTTAATATCTGTAACCCCTGTTATTTTATCATTTTCATTATATGCAAGGTATGTTTTATCTCCATCCTTGTCAATTTCGGTTATATTTCCCCTTGTATCGTACTGGTAAGAAGTTTTGCTTCCTGCTTTATCTGTATAGTTTTCAAGTTCATTTTGTGCATTGTATGAATAAAGTTCTGTTCCGTCTGCATGTTCTACTTGTGTTACTCTATATTTATTATCATAATAATATGTAGTAACTTGTCCATTTCTTTCTGTTACTGTTGTTTTATTATTTGCTGTATCATAATCAAATAGCATTATAGTTTCGTCAGGGAATGTCTGTTTTACTACTCTGCCTTGGCTATCGTATTCATTGGTTACCCCTGCGTTTCTATTAGGACTTGTTACTTTTGTAAGTCTTGAATTACTGTCATAATCATAAAGTATACTTTCCTCGTTTGCATAGGTGAATTTAGTAAGTTCATTGCTGTTATTATATCCGTATTTTACTACTCTTCCTGTATTATCTCTTATTTGTCTTATCAGACCTTTATTTGTATAGTCAATAGTTACATAACCGCTATTTGTTCTGATTTCAGCTAGGAAGTCTTCTTTGTAAACAAATTTTGTTATGTTTCCATTACTGTCTTTTATTTCTTTTATTTTTCCTGCACTATTAAATGTATATTGAGTTTTATCTTTTCTTGTTAGTATAAACTGTCCATTTGTTTTTTCTAGTTTGTCATATTCTCCTGCCTGTGCAGGTACATATTTCCCTCCTGAATAGTTATGCTTAATCCTTCTTCCATCAGGAAATACTACTTCTACTTCATTTGATTTTTCCCATAGTCTGTATTCGTAGCTTGTATGCCAGTTTCTACCTAAAAGTCCGTTATAGTTGTCCCTTGAGTTGTACCATCTGCTAAATTCAATAGGGAATGCCCCTGCAATTTCTATATCTTTATGTCTGTAAATATAGTTTCCTGACATTATGTCTACAGGGTCTTTACTTATTTTTGCATACTCTGTTCTAACAATTTCATCAAGATCCTTATAGTTAATACTATCTACATCATAGAAAACACCTTTTGGTTCAACTACTAAAATATGATTTCCATGTTCTGGGTTCCATGATGAATTCTTATCATTAGCACTTCTTATATCAGCTATATTTTTTATCGAATCAAAATATATTACTGAAATATATACAATCCTATCTAGTTCTCTTGTAACATGGTCTGCTATATTTAGAGAATCTAATTCAATAGTTTCTTCTTCAGTACTGGTTTCTTCTTCCCATTCATATATTGTTTTAAATATAGGGTTTCCTTCTTCATCGGTTCCATCGGGAACTTCTTTTTCTATAAGAAACTCTTCTTCTATTGTTATTTCATTTATTTTTTTACCTGTTACTTCTACTTTTTTATATGGTGTTATTGGCTTAGTTAGAGTAACGTTCCAGTTATCGCTTTCTACTGACGCTTTATACCTTTGACCATCAACAATAAGTTCTACACTCTCAGTATCAATATATACCCTTTTTCTATAATCGTCTTTATCTACTTTTTGATCTTCGTCTTCTCCAGACTCTATATAGCCATGAAAATTGAATTCACCAGTGCTGAGATTAGGATCTACTTCTAGAGCGGAGGATCCTCCACCAGATGCACCGCTTCCTACAAAAATACTTCCTCTATCAGCGTATTGCTTAAATGATTCCTCTTCTGGCATGACTACGATGGTATATTTTCCATCTTCAACTTCATTGACGTCCCAAGTGAATATGTCTGGATTTTTGGCTATATCATCACCTATTACTACTACATTACCATCTGCATCAATTTCATAGGTACCATCGTACCCTCCAATTGTTACATTATTGGCTATGGTTTTTATTTTTTTCCCACTTGAATCCTCAACGTATACATCTGCTTTTTGTGTGTATTGAAGCAATACTTTTATTGTTACTGTTTCTCCAATATCTATTTTTGATGGACTTATATCAAATATCTTTGATGATGCTGCATTTGCTGTGAAATTTTGCGATAATGGACTAAGTGGTACTAATATAGTCATTATAAACGCTAATAAACATGCGATTATTTTTTTACTCTTCCTCATATTTAATCCCCCTTTCCTAAATGTTACCCCTATTGTCTAAAAATCTATAGATTATTGTAATAGCCTCTGCTCTTGTTGCATTTGATTTTGGTTTGATGTTTTTGTTATCCCCTTGTATTATGCCTTCTTTTATTGCTTTTGTTATCGATTCTTTACTCCACTTACTTACTTGTGAATAATCCGCAAAATCCTCCATAGCAACTTCTTTTTTCTCAATATTTTCTGCAGATATTCTCATAAGAATCGTAATCATTTCTTCTCTAGTTATCTTATTGTCTGGAGCTGCTTTTCCATCGTAGCCTTTTATCCACCCTTTATTTTTTGCTATTATTAAATCTTTTTCTGCCCAGTGTTCCGAAATATCTGTAAAACCTTCTCCTATAGCTTCTTCTCCCTTCGCAAAGTAATTAACTAGTATTTTCATAAATTCTGCTCTGGTGATTGTGTTGTCAGGTCTTATTGTTTCATCTTTGTATCCACTTATCATCTGTTGTGCTGCAACTGATTCTATAGTTTCCTTTGCCCAATGTTTTTGTATATCTGAATATTCTTTTTCATGTGCCATTAAAGCTATTTTCATTCCATTTTGTATTTCAACTGAAATAGTTTGATTTTCTTTATTTCTTTTAAGTTTTAATGCTTTTGGTTTGTCTTCTATGCTGTATACCCTTAATTTGTTTCCGTTTTTATAGCTTCCATAGGATATTAACAGAGTTGCTGTTTTTGTTTGTGTATTGCTTTCTTCCATGTTTAGCTCATATATCTTGCTTTTCAAGGAATAATCACTGTCTTGTATATTCATATCTATTTCGTCAAACCTTATTTCTCCTTCAGATAATATTTCATCTGCTTTTATCAATATTTTTATTTTATCTTTTTCTATTTCAAACAGGTTATCATCTCCAGGCACTACCGAGAAAGTTGATTCATTTGATTCCTCTTTACTCCTTTTTTCTGAGTGACGAGCTTCTTCCTTTGGAACTTCTTCTTTTGGATTCTCTTCCTTTGGATTTTCTTCCTTTGGAGTCTCATCAGCTCGGTCTATTGCATCATTAGTATTATCAGTCTTTATGCCTGTATCACTCAACCATACTATATCTGTACCATTTAGGAATGTCTTATTAGGCTTTTTATTATCGATAGTTTTTATATCTGTTTCTACTGTTGTGTCTGTATCTTTAAGTATTACATCGTCTCCTTCAGTCATAATTATTTGTCCAGCTGAAAATGCTAAAAGATTATGCTCCTCATCCCCTGCTGTAAGCTTGCTGTCTTCTTGCGCCTCTATATCATATTTATGAAGATGAGTTGTTCCACCGTATCTTGTAGTGTATACTATTTCTCCTTCCGATATTTTGGGATCGCTTTCATCTTCCATATCTGATGTTACTCTGATTTCAGCACTATTTTGTATGTCATATGCATAGATATCCATGTTTCCATTTCTTCCATCCATCCATACTGCATATTCTCCGTCAAAATCTATACCACATGCCAAAATTTCTGTAGTAACTATTTCTTCTTTTTGAGTATTCATATCGTATATAACTATATTTTTATATCCATCATTTTGGTTTGCCCATAGGATATAATCTCCTCTTATAAGAGATTCTATATTGTTCCCCTCAAGAGTCGATATTTTTTTACTTGTTTTGCTATCCATGTCATAAAGGTAAATATCAAATTTTTCATCTCTATACTCCTGCCAGACTATCTTATTTCCCCATATAGATGGATATGAAGCTGAGAAATCTCCAAAAGTAATTTGACTTTGCTTTCCTGTAGATAAATCCGCATGAAAAACACACCACTCGCCACTTACATAGCTTGCCCATACCAAACTGTTTCCATCTGTATCAATTCTACCTATAGGCTGGGCTATATAATCTTGTGCAAATGCTATTGTACTAAAAAGTAATAAAAAAACAATAACTAGAATATAAATCCTTTTTTCTCTCATACTTTCTCCCCTTTCTTTTATTCATGATTTTCTAAATTATGTAAACATTGATTCTTCTCAATTTTGCAGAGGATGACATTTTCACTACAAAAATACTACCTCCAAAAACAAAGATAGAAATCAATGCTAAAACTAAATAAATTTTATTATCCTTCCCTGGAATATTTTATCACGCATTAATGTAATATTTTGTAGTATTTTTTATTTTTTTGTGTTTTTTAAAATTTAGTACTTTTGCACTAGGTTATTTATTTTCATATTCCACGAAAAGGTTTTCCTATTTTCTATGTACCAATTATTATAATATGCAAAATATAGAACAAAACCTTTTATTGAAATCTATATAAGAAAATTATTAAGTTGTTTTAAAGTTTATAACTTCCTACAGATTATAAAGAATGTAAAAACCCTTGTTTGAACACTAATAAGTTGCTTTTTTAAATATTTCTAGTTTATATCTATAACTTTTTAAAAAAGCCATATTAATTACCACTACCATATTTCTACTATGTTAGTGGTAACTATTTAAAATGAGCGTATTAGCTATTGTTATAATAAATGATTTAAATACCTTTTATCTATAGTTATCTTTACCGTATGTATTATAACAAATTTTGTATATTTATTCAACTATATATGTTTATATGACCAAAACTTAGCAATTTAAGTTTTTTAAACTCCATTATATAAAAAAGGGAAACTTTCATCAGAATTTATATATCAATTCTGTAAGTTTTCCCTTTTTTATTAATCAATTTTCTCTAAATTTTATTATCAAATGATTATTTTATTGAAATAATGCTTGTATAGCTGATAAAGAATCTATCATATCGTCTTCTCCATGTGCTAAAATTACTTGAACAGAAGTTCCAAACAGTGCTCCTGATATCATTCTGGACAATGTAGCTGGAGAATAATTTTTAAATTCTTCTTTATTTGAAAAGTTATCCATATATTTTTCAATTAATTGTGTTACATCATTAAAAAAGTTGCTAAGAATTTTTTTAAGTGATGCTGACCAAAAAGACATACTTATTAGATCGAATAAAAGTTTTAACAACTCGGGTTTTTTTCTTAACATCTCTTGAAAATATTCTATTAGACAAGATAGCTTTTTCTTCTCTGCAATACCTTTTTTTAATATATCTTCAATTTCATTGAGATATTGCTCAGCTAACTTTTTCACCACTTCTGTAAATAATCCCTCTTTATTTTTATAGTAATAGTTTAATTGGCTTAATACTACACCTGCTTCATTTGCAATGTCTCGTAACGATACATTCGCATAGCCTTTCGAAGATATACATTTGAAAGCTGCATTAAGTATTTTTTGAGATTGACTCATATGGTCAAATTCATTTTTCATATAATAAACTCCTTTAAAACAATTCGTACAAACAAATACATTATAAAATAATCAAAATCTCATGTCAAATTCTATAAAAACCTACTTTTTAGTTTAATTTTTATTCTAACCATTCTATCATTTAAAATACTCATTACATTCCCATGTTTTATATCTTCATTTAAAATTCTTAAATGAGGAAATGCTAGAAAAAATCTTTTATGTTCAATAATTTTCTCATGATATTTTATCAATGAAAAATTCGAATAGTTTTGAATAACTTCTCTTAAATCCAAAGCATCTATTACTGATTTAATAATATCAATTAGAAAATAAAACATTAGAAAATTTACAATATAGCTTTTAGTTAGAATCTGTATAGGTAAGATTATTTCTGAAACAACAGTATGTACAGTATTAACAAGTAATAATGCTAATAAGCCCCAAAGAACAGAATATTTAACACAAATATATCCATGAAGGTTTGCAGTTTCTTTACTATAGTCCCACCACTTATAATTAAAAGTTTTGTCCAAAATATATCCTGTTATGTATTCAAGTACTGTAACCAATATAACCGAAAGAACTATACTAACAATTAATGATACAAATTGATTATCGCAAACATTACTAACCCATTGTGACGATAGAATGATTATTACAGCACCAAAGCCATATATTGGGCAAAAAAAACCTGTTAAAAAACCTCTATTAATAAATTTTTTTGCTCTCTTACTAGCATAAGTTGTTTCTAAGCACCATCCTAAAAAGGCATAAATTGAAAAATACAATACCATATCTAAATAATTATACATAACTTTTACCCCCTTTATGCATAATACCCCAAAACTCGGTTTATTAATTCGGACGTTTGTATTAATTTCATGTTAACATAGTTTCACTTAATTAGCAAGTATTTTAAATTAATAAAATTATCTAAATATGAAAAGCAAAAAATTTAAATATATTGTAATCTTTTTTATACATAAAAACCCACTTATAGAAGTAGGCGACTTGAAGTTAAAGGTATAATCATGATAGTTGAATACGTTATTGAATGATGATGTTATAATATAATAATTTTATAGTATAATATGGTAAATTAGCAATCTGTAATTTTGTCGCCATAGATAAAGTTAAAATTGAAAACAGGCACTAAGCTATGCAGTGCCTGTTTTTTTATATATGTTTATTTATAGTTTTTATTCTCTAAACTATACTATCTTTTGTAACAATTTAATTAGACAAAATATTAAATAGGGATAATTAATTTTGATTATCACATTAATTTACTCAACTCAATATGTTCTTTTACATATAAATTAACTTAATTATAATAAAAAAGGATCACTCCAAATCATCCCTTAGGTACATAATTTATCCTTACTATTTATTTCTTTCATTTCTATTTTCATGTATCGAATATAATTTCAAAATTTCATCAAAAGGATTGCTTATAAAAATCTCATCTCTCTCAATCTGATCATCATCATCTTTGTTTTCTATATCAACCTTATCTTCTATCTTTTCATCTTTTTTTGCATTAATCTTGTCTTCTATCTTTTCATCTTTTTTTACATTACTCTCTTCTTCTATCTTTTCATCTTTTTTTACGTTACTCTCTTCTTCTATCTTTTCATCTCTTTTTACGTTATTCTCTTCTTCTATCTTTTTTTCTTCTTTTGTATTAATCTTTTGTAGCTTTTCTTCAAAGTCATCAGTGCTTGATAGAATAAGACCGGTAAATTGTGTATGATGAATATTTACTTTTTTGTTTTTATTAGTATTAAGTTCCATGATATCTTTCCTCCATTCTACTCAATGCTAATTTTTTTTTCGTTATAAAGAGTAATCTTCTTAAATAATTTATAAATCTTTTCTTTATCTAATTTGCAATTATTTATTAAATGCTGAACAATCTCTGTAGGATTTGAAGAAGTATAAAAACTTGGATTTTTACTTATTTCTCTTAATACTTTTTTATATAAAGCTTTTTCACTTGGAAATAATATATCTTCTATTTTCACTTTGTAGGATTTAGGTCTTTGATGAATTCCTCCCTGATCAATATAATGCTCATACCACTCATGCCCATTTTTACATTTAAACTTTACATGTTCTTTCTTATATATTTTTATAACTTCTATTTCATTACATTCTTTGCAAATCATTTATCACACCACCTATTCTTGTTTGACAATACCAAATACTTTTACTCCTTTTTCTATTTCCAAAGTTTTAAATTCTTTATCGTTCAACCAAACAATACCTTCTTCATTAATTTTTACATTTATATTTAAATCTTCTATATTAAAATTTTCAATGTAATAGGGAGAAATTAACACAAAAATGGAATTCAATTGAAGAGGTGATAAATTATAAGTATTCACCAAATTGGCTTGATTTGAAGCATTTACTAAAAAATTATAACTTGAACCTTTTCCACCTTTTATCATATTTTTTATTTCATTTTCTACATTTTCATCTTCATAGTTAATTTTACTACTCTCTTCATTTTCCAAAAACACTTCCTCCTCTCTGCACTATTAATAAAAAATTACTTATTGCTATTTGTAACTTTTTTATCTGAATAGATACGAATATTATTATCATCAATTAAATCTTGATCCAGACCATTTATAGTCATTTCTCCAGATTTTTTTATGCTTATGTCAATAGGAATTCCTTTTATTTCCCTATTATTTTCAATCTGTTCATATAAGTATTCAAGACCAAGTATCACAAAAAAGTTGAATTGTGACAAATTTACTTGTTCCGATTTAATAGTATTAGCTTGATTTGAAAGATTAAGATTCATAGATGAGATAGCATTGTTCAAAACCATCACCTCAGATATTTTGACATAATTTTATTTACTAGTTTATTTTTTTCTTTACTTGATAATTTCTCATTACTTTGTACTCGATTCAGCTTTTCTAATAATTCGAAGGGATTTATATTTTCTCTTTCATGAATTTTAATTTCAAACTCCCCTTCTTTATTGTAATTCATAAAAACCTTTCTCTCTTTTTTTTCTTCTTCTACTTTACTTTCAATATTATCAAGTTCTTCATTTTCATATTGAAAATCTGATTCAACATTTTGACTACTTGAATTCTTTTTTTCTACCATAACAACTCCTCCAGTACCAATTAAAATTTTACGGTTGTACTTTCAGTTCTGTCAGGACCTTTAATATCTTTTATCGTTACCACATCCCCTTTTTTAGCCTTTTCCCTACTTTCAATTATTTTTTGCGTTTCTTCTCCTATATTAATTCTATTGTGATTATCAACATCTATACTCATTCTTGCATATTTAGAAGTACTTTCATCATAAATTTCTCCATCTATATATACAACACCATCGGTATTTATTTGTATTTCTGAAGGTACCTTCTTGTTTTTCTTTTTCATTTTTATTTTTATCCATTGATTTTGCGTATTCATGTCCTCTATCACCTCTATCCACAATTAATATTTACTGTAGAGCTATTTTGTGTTGTTACACAATAAGCAGAAAGTGTCATATTTGTTTGCTGGTTAGTATTTAATTGATTGACAATTTTAGCCCCCATCATTACATCATTTTTTTTTTTGAAGGATTTGTTCTTTTCCTTACTCAATATTACATCACCTCTATACATATAAATTTCTCCTACATAATATTGTATGTAATCTATCATATAAATGTTAATAGATTATTAGGACTCAATCTCACTAGTGAACTTGCATAACTTTAAAATCCTACTCACTTCGATTTACACCAGACTTGGATAAGGGTTCTCTGTTTAAAAACATAGCCACTCCCATAATGGTAGTGACTATGTTTTTATATTACATATTCATCTTATCAATCATCTGTTTTAATGCATTTATTTTATCTTGTCTTGTATTTCTTTGACCACTAATAGATCTAAATGTTTCTAGAACTTCTGAAGCTTCTAAAGGTTTATACTCTTTATCTGTTTCTAATTTATGACCCTTAAATGCCACATTTAAGGGATTGAATTTTTTTGAATTAACTTTTAATCCGTCCTTATAGAACCCAATTTTCAACTCAAGTCTCTCCTTCCCTAAATATTCTGGAGGATATTTATTAAATAATATCTACTACATCATCATCTTCAATTTGCGCTGCAAATCCAAACTGCGCTTCCATTAAATTGATCAATTGTGCTGCTACTAATGATAATACTTGTAGTTCAACTTGACTTACTGCTTTTTGGTTAACTACTGATGCATATATTCTATCTGCCATTTTTTTACCTCCCTTTAGTCATAGTTTTTTGTTTTTATTCTTAAATAATATCTACTACATCATCATCTTCAATTTGTGCTGCAAATCCAAATTGCGCTTCCATCAAATTAATCAATTGTGCTGCTACTAATGATAATACTTGTAGTTCAACTTGGCTTACTGCTTTTTGGTTAACTACTGATGCATATATTCTATCTGCCATTTTTTTACCTCCTTTTGGTTAATTAACTTTTTGTCAAACTCTTTGCTATGACTTTGCCTAATATAAATTATGTATTATTTATTAATTATGTTACTTTAATAATAGTATTTTGAATTCTGATAGACTTTTAATTAAGTATGTTTTAATTTTTAAAATTGTATTTATATTAAAATGAATCTTTGGTCAAAATGAACCGTCCCTTATGATTGTCTAAAAAAACAGATACTAGTGTAAATAGTATCTGTTTTGAATATTTATTTAGTTAGTTATATCTACTCAGTAATTCTCAATCTTTCAACTATGCTTTCTTTTGTAATATTTTTTATCATTATACTTGCTACAGTTATCGATAAAATAAATAACAACAAACAAATACCTATTAGTGAGATTAAATATATCAATAAATTAAATCCCGAAAACATCAAAGAATTTGCGGTCATTATAGATAAATACAAACTCACAGGCAATATTGTGACAAGTGATAATAGTGATAAGCTTCCTCCCTCTGCTAAAAACATTCTTTTGAGCTGTTTTTTTGTCATACCGATACTCTGTAAAGATGCCAGCTCACGTCTTCTCATTAAGATACTTGTAATTAAAGTATTTATCATATTAAGTATGCCAATAAAACCAATGATAAATGACAAGCTGTACCCCATAATGCTTATTGCACGTTTTTCTTCAATAAAATTCTGTAGCCATTCATATTTTGATTCCATTTCAATTTGAAAATTACCTGTACTCCTAATAAGTCTTTCAATTTTGTCAACATCCTGCTTCGATAGATGTTCTTTCGTATATATTTCTATAGTTAAAATTTGCTCTTTGTAGTTTGAATATATTTCTTGAAATGCTTTGTTTGATAAAATTATACTATCTTTATTCATGATATTATATTGACCAAACATATCCTGAGATTCTATTACTGCCATAACAGTGAATTCTTTATCAATATAAATATCTCTTGCATAATCATAAAACGATAAATCTAATTTATCTCCTGCTTTTATTATATTACCGCCTACATCTGATTCGTGATAAAAATCATTTGGTGACTGAAATATAATATAATTACCTGTTTTGAATTTTTCTTTATCAACATTACCACTTAGTATTTCACAATTTTTAATTTCTGTTTCAATTTTTTCTGCTGGAACTCCCAAAGTAGATACTGCTACATTTCCTTTCTCATTCAATAAATCACAATAATACCCGTTACGAGCTTTCATTATACTGTTTATTTCTTCTTTCAATAATCCTTTATTTTTAAGTTCACTTTTTGAAAAATAATCTGTTCTTATATCGCCTCTATTCTTATAATCAGGATAAGTTCTACCCATATAATAGATATCAGCTTTATTGACAATATCTAGTTTTTGTATGTCTTCATATAATTTATAATCTATAGGTTTATAAGGAACTTCTTGATGCCACTTTGCTGTATGGTGATATATTGAGATATCTGATTGACTATATCTATCAGATATTTTGTATTCATCATAACCTATTGTAACATTACAAACTACTATAAAAATAATTGATGACAAAGAAATAGAAATTACTGTTACTAGGGTTTTCTTTTTGTTTCTAAGAACATTTGCAAAACCCATTCTATAAATATTGTTTTTCTTTGTTCGTTTGTTTATTTTTACTTTCTTTTTACTTATATCTCCTGCATATTTCACAGCTTCAACAGGTGAAATTTGCGAAGCCATCCTCATAGGCTTTCTACAACTTATTAATATAGTTAAAAATACAAATATAGAAGATATTATAAATATATACGGGCTTTTTGATAGCTTCATAAAATCTTTATAAGTCGTCATTGAAATTACCATAGGAGCAAACTTAATCCCAATTAAATAACCTATGATTAAACCAATAGGAATAGAAGTTATTGATAAAATTATCACTTGTTTTCTAATTAATTTTTTTATTTGTTTTTTAGTTGTACCTATTGTTTTCAAAAGTCCATAAAATTGAATATCGTTTATTACGGAAATGTCAAAAATATTATAAATTAAAAAATATCCACATAGAGCTACCAAAAGCGCTAAAACCAAAATAGGCACAAGCATAGTTATCGAATCGCTAAGTTTTGATGCATTGTAAAAATCAGGAGATATAGAAATACCTGTTCCTCCCACATCTTTTGAGATTTTGTCCAAAATTTCCATTGCTTCAAATGATGAAGAAAAACTATTGAGTGATTTTGTTTGTATATTAATTTCATTTAAACCTTTTGGAAGCTGAGGATTGTACTTGTCTATAAAACTGAAATCTGTGAATATTTCACCATAATTTGATGTAGGAGGTATTACTGCTTTATAATATCCACATATATTAAATGTTATAGGTTTAATAATTTCTTTACCATCTTCAGTTATTGGTACATTCAAAGACACTTTTTGATTTACTTCATAAGGCATAGAAAACAAGTCTAAAAAGAACGTTGGAACTAATATATCTTCACTTGTTTTTGGATAATCTCCTTCTATAGGTTTTACATAGTTCATTTCAAAAAGTGAACTATCAGCATATTTTAAATAAATTCTATTCCCTGTAACTTCTTTTGAACGAATATAAGAAGTAGCTAAATCACATAGAATCCCTGCTTTCTTAACTTCATCATGTTCTTTGACTTTTTCGTATTGATCAAAACCACCATTGATATCACCATCACTATCAACACCTTTTCCCATTCTTGCGTGAAAATCGTATGTTTTATAGAAGCTTACTCCACACGTGAAAACAGTTGTCATCAAAGTAGTTGTAAGTACAATTGCAATGATTACAAAAATATTTCTCATTTTATTGTTTTTAAGGCTTCTTTTTGACAGCCTGTTCATGATTTTTTTGTTATCAATTTCAAGCATTTTATTCAACCACCTTACTTACAATTATTCCATCTTCTATTCGCACTATTCTATCTGCAAGCTGTGCTATTTCTTCGTTATGCGTTATCATAACTATTGTTTGGTTGAATTTTTTACTTGTTGTCTTTAAAAGACCTATAACATCTTGACTTGTTTTACTGTCAAGATTACCGGTTGGTTCATCAGCCAAAACTATCGCAGGTTTTGCTGCTAATGCTCTTGCTATTGCTACACGTTGCTGCTGTCCTCCTGAAAGATTATTAGGTAAGTTATTGAGCTTCTCTGATAATTTTAAAGTATCAATAACTTGGTCAACATATTCTTGATCTATTCTATTTCCATCAAGCTCAATTGGCAGTACTATGTTCTCATAAACATTTAGCATTGGTACTAGATTATAATTTTGAAATATAAAACCTATTTTTCTTCGTCTGAAAATTGTAAGTTCATCATCTTCTAATGAAAAAATATCATTCCCATCAACTATTACATTACCTGAATTTGGTCTATCAAGTCCTCCAAGCATATGCAGTAAAGTTGATTTACCACTTCCTGATGTTCCTACAATCGCTACAAATTCCCCGTTTTTCACTTCTAATGAAACATCATCTAGCGCTTTCACAATATTAGGTTCTTTGCTATAGTATTTTTTTAGATTATTTGTTTTCAATATTGTCATTTTAATTTCCTCCACAAAAATAGTTTATACACACATCTCAATGTATGTATAAACTATAACATTTAATTCTTTCCACAATCTTTCTGAAATCTAACAGTAATGAAAGAATTAAGAAAAATAGTAAACTCAATTAACAAATTAATAAAAAAAGATTTGTCCCTAAATTTTATTTGGTAAAAACACAGAAAATGTTGATCCCATTTTGGGTTTTGATTTAACTTTAATATATCCTCCTTGCATTGAAATAATCTTTCTTGCAAGATATAATCCTATTCCAACTCCTTTACATTCACTTACATTATTACAGCGGTAAAAGCGTTTGAATATATTGTTTATTTCTTGATCTTCTATACCTATACCGTTATCACTTATATCTATGCGTGTAAATATCTCATATTGTACTGCTGATACTTTAATTTCTCCACCATCTTCAGTATATTTTACTGCATTATCTAATATATTGTATATAGCTTCACCTGTCCATTTATTGTCAAACACTGCCTTTATACTATTATAGCAGGTCAAATCAATAGTTATGTTTTTGCTACCAGCTTTGTTTTTTATTTCTGATACTTCATTTTGGAGTAATTCATAAACTGATGATAGACCCACACTTGTATTAATAACCCCTGTCTCTAAACGAGACATTTTTACAAGAGCTTGTATTAAAAAATTAAGTTTTTCCGATGAAGCTGATATCTCATTTACTAATTGTTTAGTCTCTATAGATAATGACTGCTCCTGTAAAAGCTGTGAATACAATAGTAGATTTGCCATAGCTGTTTTGGTTTGATGAGATATATCTGATATTAAACTCTTTATCTTGTTTTTTTCCTTTTCTCTTTCTTTTGAAACAGTTTTTGAAATACTTATAAACCTGCTTAGTCTATTTTCAAGAGCTGATATGTTTCTATCATTAAAAGACACTTCAAACTCTTCATTATTGATTGCACTATCAACCATATCATCCATTCTTTTTATAACAGCCCTTATTCTCTTTCTTACTGCCAGCACAAACATTAAAACTAATCCACTTACAAAGATAGAAAATATAATTGATAAAAAGATGTCTTCTGAGCAGTAAACAAAAACTAATGTGCCTAAAATATAAACAATTCCAAATTTTACGTAAACCAAAGCAAATGATAATTTATCTTTTTTCATTTTATACTAAGTCCTTTTCTAAAGGTTTTTCTATCCACGAATACCCTACTCCATATACCGTTTTGATATACTTTGGTTTATTTGGACTATCCTCTAATTTATTTCTCAGTCTTCTTATTGTCACAGAAAGAGCATTTTCATCAACATATTCTGCTCCATCAGTCCAAATCTTATCCACAAGTATTGCACGAGTTAATACGTTGTTTTTATTTTCCACTAAAATTTTTAACAGTTTCTGCTCTGTTTTACTCAATATTATTTCCTCTGTACCTTTATGAAAACTCATATTATCAAAATCGAATATAAAATTTTCATATTCATATTTTTTTGATTTAACTAGCTGTTCTGTCCTTCGAAGAAGTGATTTTACTCTTGCTCTTAGAATACTTAAGCTAAACGGTTTTGTAATATAATCATCTCCACCAAGTTCAAATCCAGTTACAACATCAATTTCCATATCATTTGCTGTAAGAAAAATAATCGGTACACTCAAGGTCTGGCGAATTTGTTTGCACAAATCTAAACCACTGCCATCAGGCAGATTGATGTCTAAAATAATCAAATCAAAATCTATTTTATTTATATAATCTTTTGCTTGTTTTATTGTATATGCTTTACTAAATTCAAAGTCATTTTGACTTAAAGACAATACTATTCCATTATTTAATGCAGTATCATCTTCAACAACAAGTATTTTTTTCATAACAATCACCCACTTTTATTATCGCATATATTATATATTTGTAAATATGTTTAATATATAGTATGCTAGATTGTTTTTTATAGCAGATTTGACTATTCTCCATAAACTAATTTTGTATAATTCTTACTTAAACCTAAATAAAATATAACAATAACAATTAAAAACAAACCTATACCCCACATCAGTTGTAATGTAAAAGTAACATTCATAATTTCCTCTAACATATTCATTGCAGCTATGCTGTGAAATATACCTACAATAACAGGTAAAATAAATTCTATACTTATCTGTAAATTAACAGATTTAGCTACTTCCTTTTTACTCATACCTATATTTTTTAGCATTGTATATTGATTTCTGTCCATAAGAGCATTACCCATAATTTTAAAATATAAAGTACTAAAAGTTGCAAGTACAAATACTATAGACATAATTAACCCTAAGAAAAAAAATATACCTAATGCATAATATTCCCATACATATTCTTTTACTCGTGTGTTTACATTTTTACTTCCATCGGGCACTATGTTAATTATATCTTTAATTAACTCCTCACTATCATCTTTATCTGTTATCTTGACTCCATTAAAATTTATTTCTTTTAAATCTTTTTTTAATTCTTTATACTGACTGTCATCTAAGACATAGATGTTTGTCCCAGCAAGTGAAGTAGCACTACCTATGAATGGCACTTTTATATCTTCTCTTATTGTAAAGCTTTTATTATTTACCTTTACCATTTCACCTCTTACAAATATAGGAGATGTTATTGTTTTTGCGTTTAAAATAAATGTTACCTCATCTTTTTTAGGTTTAATCTTTTCTAGTATTTTTTCATTATTTTTATAACTTAAAAATGTCAAAGTCTTTTCTATTTGTGAATAACTTGTTATTATAGCTTGGTTATTATAATCAACTTTTTTATCCTTATTTATATACTCTACATCACTAATACAAAATTTTATATCATTTACACCTTCCAATTCATGTTTTGACTTTTTAATAGTATCTATAACTTTATTTCTTATATTTATATCATCACTTATATAGCTTAAACTATAAGGTGCTTCCATAATTACATTATCATTTGCAAACTGTTTGAAAGACAAACTTACACTAAAAGCAGTAACTGTTGAAGCTGCTAAAATAGCTGTCATAGCAAGCGTCCTATAATTAATGTTTAACCTGAAAAATATATTATTTATACTTATCATCCTTACATTTTTATATGTAATGTTTTTGCATTTAATAATTTTGTTTAAAACTATAGATAAAAAACTTCCAAAGAACAAATAAGTACCAATACATACTAATATAAGCGTTGACATAGATGTGAGCAATAAATCAAGTTCTTCTTGTCTTATTTTTGAACCTAGTATATACCCACCTATTATCAATAATACTCCCAAAAATCCTTTTGTATAACTAAGCTGATGAGTAGGACTTTTCATTTTAGCTGCATTAAGCATGTCAATTAACTGTGATTTCTTTACAACTCTGTAATTTTTAATTGATAATACTATAAAAACTGTTATGAAAACAATCATTAGCTGTACTACTGCTTTTAATGATATAGTTAGTGGTATTTGTACTTTTACATACATTGCCTTACTCAGAAGCATAAAAAATAATTTTGAAAATAATATTCCCACTGGCAATCCTATTCCAAGTGCTAATGAGCCTAAAAATATACTTTCAATAGCAAATACTTTTCCTATCTTAGATGAACTTATACCCATTAACATATAAAGTCCTGTTTCCTTCTGCCTTTGTTTTAGAAAAAAACTATTAGCATGCCACATAAAAAATATAACTACTAAGATTAATACAAAACCACAAGTGTAACTAGCAACCTTAGCTGATTGTAAACGCTTAGTTAATTCCACAAATATATCATTATATCCTATTGATGCAAAGTTATAATATGTAACAACTGTAACTATAAGTACTGTCAGATATAGTCCATATATTTTCATATTATTTTTTAATAGTTTATAAGCTAATTTAAAGGAGTTCATCATCTGAACCTCCCATAACTGCAAGCATTTTTATTATTTTCTTAAACAATTGTTTTTTATTACCGCTACTATCCAGTCTTCCGTTAATTTTTCCGTCTTTTAGAAACATAACTCTATTACAATAACTTGCAGCAACTGCTTCATGAGTCACCATAATTATTGTTGTGTTTAATGTTTCATTAATATTTTTAAAACACTCAAGTACTTCTGATGAAAGCCTAGAATCTAAAGCACCAGTAGGTTCATCTGCAAATATAACTTTTGGTGACGAAATAAGTGCTCTACAAATAACTGCCCTTTGTTTTTGACCTCCTGATAATTCATAAGGGTATTTATCCAACTGATTTATAATACCTAACAGCTTTGCATATTCATCTATTTTTTTTGTTATTATACTAACTTTTACATTATTTAATGCTAAAGGTAATGCTATATTATCTCTTATAGTCATATTATCTAATAAATTAAACTCTTGAAATACAAACCCTACTACATCTCTTCTAAAATTAGCAAGTTCATTTCTTTTAATTGTAGTAATATCAATACCATCTATTATCACTTTACCAAAAGTAGCCTTGTCAATAGTAGACATAATATTAAGCATTGTTGTCTTTCCAGATCCAGATGGTCCCATGATACCTACAAATTCACCTTCATAAATATCTAAATTCACCTCTTTTAAGGCCTTATAAACACTTTTCATTTCACCATATTCTTTAGTCACATTAATAGCTTCAACTATTTTCTTCACTCTTTACACCCTTTCATTTCTCAATTTCCTATGTGTATTATAACTTTAATCAAAGATTTTCTCCATTGCATTAAGTTACATATTAAGAGTTTAATGTGACATTGCTGTAATATTGTAATAATCAGAAAGCTTATAGAAACTTATAATAAATTCAGTGTATTTACCTTCTTCACTTTTTACATCTATTCCTATGCTTAAATTCTCTGCCATTTTTTTAGCATAGTATAATCCCATACCTGTAGATTTTGTCATGGTTCTGCCATTTTTACCTGTAAACCCTTTATTAAATATTCTATTTATATCTTCTTTTTGAATACCTATACCAGAATCCTTTATGTATAGGCAGTAAGCCTTTTTATTCTCTATAGAGGTAATAGTTATTTCTCCGCTATTTGGTGTATATTTACTACAATTATTAAGTATTTGGCATATAATATAATGAATCCATTTTTTATCACTCGTTACCATAAAAGTTTCTATTTCAGTTGTTATTTTAATGTTCTTGTTTATAAAAAATAATGCATTATCTCTGATAGCACTTTTTATCTCCTCAGAAATATCAAATTCTTCCGCAATGATATCTTGATTATAATGGTTTGCTCTTGTAACATGTAATACTTGATTTACATTAAATCTAATCTGCTCTATCTGACTACAAAGTTTACTGGTATTAACATTTTCTATATCTTCTAATAGTAATTCACATACTGCTATATTCACTTTAACGTCATGCACCCATTGTGTTATGTACTCTTGTAGCTCATTAATATTTCTTTTATAATCCTCTTCTTTCATGTAAAATTCTTCATTCCGTCTTCTTTTTATTTCCAGTATTGTATCTACATAGAAATCTCCTTTATAACAAGCTTCTCTTTGTATGTTTTTCCCTTCTGCTTCCTTTAAAATAGAGTCATATTTGATTTTGCTTTTTCTAAAACCATAGATAATAGTTATGATTTCTATAATAATAATAAGAACATCCATATAAATTATATCTTCTAACGTATTATTTATTGCTATGCTGCTAAACATAATACAATTTACAATCATTAAAATAGCCAGATTACTGATAAACCATAATTTATTGATTTTTAAATAATCATAAATTCTCATAGAATAATATACCCCATTCCTTTTTTAGTGTTTATAAAATCAAATACTCCTATATCTTCTAACCGTTTCCTTAATCTGTTAACATTAACTGTAAGGGTATTTTCATTTACATATATATCATCATTCCATAAATGCTTCATTAATTTCTCCCGTAAAACTACTTTGCCTTTATTCTCCATAAGCGTCTTTAAAATCCTAAATTCGTTTTTGGTTAGTTCTAAGCTATTGTTTCTATAATGAATAGTAGTATCATTTAAATTAAGAATTAAATCATTACATTCTATAATCTGTGTATCTAGCATTTGATACTCGTAAGTGCGACGAATAACAGCCTGTAATTTTGCTATCAGTACGCTGCTATCGAATGGTTTTTGAATATAGTCATCTCCTCCATTATTGATAGCCATAACTATATCCATACTGCTGTCTCTTGATGAAATGAATATAACAGGTACACTTGATATTTCCCTTATTTTCTTACACCAATAAAAGCCATCAAACGCTGGAAGGTTAATATCCATAAGTACAATATGAGGTTTTACTTTCTCAAAGCTAGTTATTATGTTTGAAAAATCTTTACATATAAATACACTAAATCCCCATTTTGAAAGTATTTTATTCATCACTTCAGCCATATTGACATCGTCTTCTATTATCAATAGCTTGTATATCTTTTTCATATACTTACACCCCATTGTTTTTTATTTTCTGTAAATATATTTTATCATCTATTTATCAAGAATGTTAGTAATACAAGTAATGTATAATTTATTAAAATAACACAATCAAGCTTTTATAGGAGGATTTAAAATGATTAAGCCTATTGGAACTAGAACATTAGAAACTGAAACGATAATGGATTGAAAGTATAATTCTATATTAAAAGAAGAGTTTATATGTTAACATAAAATATAAGCTTTAGTTGATAATATAAAAACTGCTTACCTTACATATTACTGGGGTGTCTAGTCTTAAACACCCCAGTGATATTAATAAACTTTTATGAATTCAAATTATTTAATCTCTAGTAACAATATCTTTTGCTTTATCAGTCACTTTTTTAATAATTTTTCCTCCAAAATCTCCCATTTTGTCTAAAGTTCCTTCTTTCTTAGTATTATCATCTCTTCTCTCTGATCTTAGCGAAGTGTCTATACCAAGTTCCTGCGCATTTTCCATTTTAAATTTATCTAAAGCTTCTCTAGCTTTTCTACTTACATTATTTCTATTTGACATATACTCACCTCTTTTTAAGATTGTTGTTCAAAATCTTTAAAAATATTTTGTCCAGTTCTTGTAATATTATTAATTCAATCAATATAATTTTAACTATAGTAATGCAAAGCACTGGATTTTTTACAATTTAAATCAGTCTATGCTTTGTCATTTTTTATAGTAAAGATAAAATTATTAAAATCTGTTTTAACTCTTTAGTATGTGACAGGGAGCCCTGCATGGCTCCTAGTAACTATATTGTTTGTTAGTTAATAATGCGATTTTATTTTTTGTAATACCGAAATATTAATATGGTTAATTAAACATTAGACAAGTATAAATTGTATCTAAAATTGCACATTTATAGTTTTTAATTGTTCATTGGTAGTTATATTTAACAATCTCAATTTTTAGAGGATATTCTTATATATTATAGAATTAGTACAAAGTATGACGAAAAAAGAGGGTGATATAAACAATTAATAAATGTCATACAAATTTTATCTATATCAATGAGAGGTGTATTAAATGAATAAAATTAACAAATTACTTTTAATATTAGTGTCAATTGTGTTGCTTTTCAATGTTTCAGGCTGCTCTTCTAGCTCTGTTAACAATACTCAAAAACCAAAAGAAAAAGTTGCTAAAAAAAATAATGACACTATTAATGAAGAAATCAAAATTGAAAATCCTGATTTTAGGAATACTAAATGGGGCATGACTAAAGATGAAGTTAAAAAGTATGAAAAAGCAGAATTGTTTTTTGAAGATGATAGCACTTTAATATACTCAGTTTCAGTAAAAGATTTGGATACTACACTTACTTACCGCTTTAATAATGACGGTCAATTATATGACACTAGTTATGTGTTTGAAGAAAAACATGAAAATAAAAATTTATATATAGATGATTATAAATTAATCTTGAACTCATTAAATAAAAAATTTAAACAAGAAAATAAATTAATAGATGGCTTTAGTTGGATAAACAACATGTACAAAGATAATCCTGATAAATATGGTCTCGCTATCAGTTTAAGACACTTGTTTGTTAAACATATTTGGGACACACAAAACACAGAAATCTATCAAAGTTTATCAGGAATTAATAATGGAATTATACATACAGTACAATACATCAGCAAGAATATTAATGCTCCTAAAAAATAAAATGATGATTTATAAAAGCACCTAACCTCAAAGTTAGATGCTTTTTTATATGTTTAATATGCTTAATCTTTAAATATATTTATATATTACATTTCATCTACTGCATTTTTTAGTCTTTCTAATCCTTCTTTTAACACTGATTTAGGACATGCAATGTTTATTCTCATAAATCCTTCTCCTGTATCTCCAAACCAATGTCCGCTGTCAAGTGCAATTCTTGCTTTATTAAAGAATAAGTCATCTATTCCTTCTGTATCAAGTCCTAACCCTTTACAATCAAGCCACATCAAATAAGTTGCTTCCATTTTGTATGGGATTATTCCTTTAATGTTTTCCGTAATATAATCATGAACAAAATTCATATTTTCTTCTAAATAATCAACTAACTCGTCCACATATTCTGCACCTTTTTCATACACTGTTTGTGTGATTTCACGGCTAAATGAATTTGAACGATTTAAATCTAATAATCCTAATTCTGATCTGTAAGCTTCCATTTTTTCTAAATCAGACATAATACAATAAGCTGTATGAAGTCCTGCTATATTAAATGTCTTGCTTGGTGCTGTACATACTATAATATTCTTATTAAATCTTTCATCCACATTCATCATTGATATGTGTTTACTTCCTTTGTAAACTAAGTCAAAATGAATTTCATCTGACACTAAAAGAACATTATTTTCAAAGCAGATTTCTCCAACTCTTTGTAGTTCTTCTTTTGTCCATACTCTACCTACAGGATTATGAGGGCTACATAGAATCATCATTGTACACTCAGGATCACTTGCTTTTTTCTCAAGATCTTCGTAATCCATTACATACTTTCCATTTTCAAACTTAAGTGTATTATCACTAACAACCCTATTATTACCTTCAACAACTGCTCTAAAAGGATAGTAAACAGGTCTTTGAATGATAATTTTATCATTTGGCTTTGTAAATTTTCTGATCATCATGTTTAGTAAAAATACAACACCTGGTCCATACTCTATGTTTTCTCTTTTTACGCTTATATCATGTCTTGTTTTTAACCAATTAATTACTGCCTCATAGAACTCAGGCATTCTTTTTGTATATCCAAAAACACCATGATTTGCTCTATTTACAAGACAATCTATCATAAAATCAGGACATTTAAAATCCATATCCGCTACCCAAAATGGAAGCATATCATTGCTACCAAATTTTAGTTCCATTTCTTCATATTTAACTGAGCTCGTATTTTTTCTGTCAATTACTGCATCAAAATTATACATTTTTACCTCCAAAATTCTTGTGTCTTATAGTTTAAAGACATTTTATTCTCCTACTGATTATTCATTATCATATGATTTTTCCATCCAATTTTTACCTTCAACTCTTCTTGCTACCATCATTGTTACAACAGCATCACCAGTTGCATTTATCATAGTAGCTATTGCATCAGTAAGTAAACCTATTGTTACTATGATTGGAATAACTTCTGGGTTAAAACCATAGAATCCAACTATTATCAAGGATCCCATCATTCCACCACCTGGAATACCACTCATTACAACACCACTCATAACAGATATTGCAATAGCTGTTCCCCAAACTCCTAAACCTGTGAAACTCATATCAAATATTCCAAATAGGAAAGCGATTTTCATAAGAGTAGTAAGTGCAGTTCCATCCATATGCATTGTTGCACCTAAAGGTAATACTATATTACTGATATCCTCTGGTACTCCCATTTTTTTAGTTCCTGCTAAGTTTGTAGGAAGTGTTGCGACTGAACTCTGTGTTGCTAATGATGTTATAACTGCTGGGAATATATTCTTGTAAAATACTCTGATACCCTTTACTCCACCAGCGTAATATGCGTATAGTGTAAAACCTGTTAAGAAATATGCTATACAAATTGGGAAGAACATTACTACTGCTTTCGTATATGCACCTAATAACTCAGAACCATACGCTCCTATAAGTGATGCAAAATAAGCACCTAATCCAATTGGAGCATAAAGCATAATTATATTTATCATTTTCATGAATGCTTCAGCACTGATGTCTAGAACATCAACTAATGGATTTTTAGTAAGTTTTCTATCCTTTGTTACAAGACTTACACAGTATCCAAACGCAATGGCAAATATGATAAGTGGAAGCATTGCACCTTTTGATAAAATTAAATTGAAATCACTTACTGTAATTGCCTTAACAACTTGATCTAATAGATTCATTTGTTCAGGTTGCTCATAAGAACCCATTTCTATATTTACTCCATCAGCTGGTGGAACTATTGTTACCACAGCAATAATAAATGCAGATGCTATAAGACCTGTGACAATAAATATTAAAAGTGTATTTCTTAATATTTTGCCAAGTCTCTTCATATTTGACATCTTAGCTATAGAGCTTGATAAACTAAAAAATACTAATGGTACAACTGCAGTGAACATTAAATTAAGAAAGATTTGTCCAAATGGCTTTAATACAGTTGCCTTCTCTCCGTAAATCAAACCAACAATACAGCCTGCAATAATACCCATAAGTAATAATATTAATGATTTGTACGACTGAAAAACTGTCTTCTTACTAATTTTTTGTGTCATAAGTAACCTCCTAGTTTTATAATAGTATTAATAATTTCCTTGTGTACCTTTTTCTAAAATAGTATTTTAGAATTTGTATTTCTGTATCAATTTAACGCTTTATATTATTGCAAATCGAATGCCAATTCCATTAATAATTTAAAAATTCTTTGTGATTTCTTATTTTTCGACATGATTTTTTAGTCTTTTGATTCATTTTAATACTATAAAATTTGTCTTTCTAAAGCTAAATATCTAGGTTTCAGATAAAGATTCTTCTTTCCCTGAAGGAAAAAGTTTTCTTCTACTAATTATAGAAGTACAAGTGTTAAAAATTGAAAACGCTATCATAAATAAAAAATAAAATGGGCCAATGGTTTAGTTTGTATCCCATTGGCCCATTTTATTCATTTTTCCTTTCCTATTACTTCTATTCCTTTTTTAGTTATCGTACTTCCACCTCTACCAAGCTCGACATTGATATACCCTAGTTCCTTTAATTCATTTAAAATACCTCTTACATCATACTCTGTAATGTGCATTTTATTTTCGAAAGCCTTCTGAGATATACTTCTCCTGCCTAGCTTTGCACGATTTAAAAATGCCTCATAAAACAATTTCAAAACGAAGCTTTGCTTTTCATTTAAATCTGATATATTTTCTAAATCTATTTTCTTTATCTTTTTTTTGTAATACTCCTCCATATGATGTGGTAAATGTCTCATGGTTATACAATCTACACCTATATTATCAAAAAACTCTATGCAATTTATAAGCTCTCTTATATTACCATCCCATTTATATTTCTTTAAAAAATCCATTACCTCGTCAGAAATATCAAAACTACATTGATTCTGATTTTTGAAAAGTTCAATTAAAACTTCTAAATCCTCAATCCTATCTCTAAGCGGCGGTAAATTAATAGGCAAAACATTGAGTCTATAATATAAATCCTTCCTAAATAAGCCTTTTTCCACTTGTTTATATAGTTTTCTATTAGTTGCAGCAACTATCCGTACATCAATTTTAATGATTTTATTGCCGCCTACTCTCATAACTTCTTTTTCTTGAATAACTCTAAGAAGCCGTGCTTGAAGTTCCATAGGCATTTCACCAATCTCATCCAAGAATAATGTTCCATTGTTAGCAAATTCAAATATACCCATCTTGCCGCTTTTAAGTGCACCAGTAAATGCACCGCTTTCATAGCCAAACAATTCACTTTCCAAAAGATTTGGTGAAATTGCAGCACAGTTAATCGCTACAAAATGTTTATCTCTAATAGGCGAAGCATTGTGAATAGCTTGTGCTACGAGTTCTTTTCCTGTACCACTCTCACCAGTAATTAAAACAGCTGATTTTGAATTAGCCATTCTTACTACTAATTTTCTAACTTCTTTTATAGCTTTACTTTTTCCTATAATGTTATCTACTGAGTATTTTGCAACATGTCCTTTATTAGCTAGTTGTAACCTTAACATATTTTGTGTATTTTCTTGAGATTCAAAGCTTTCTATTATTGCATATGCTCCATCAGTAACCTCTAATATCTCTCCACTGCTTACAACACCTATTGGAAATATTGACATTGTGATATACTTCCCATTTAACTCTATAAGCTTGTTTTTTACAGGTTTTTTAGTTTCAAAAAAATCATCAAAACCTATCTGTGGAAGTACTTGTCTAGCATTACAACCTATATATGAATGATCTGCACCGATAATTTTCATTGCATGACCATTACAACTTTCAATAACACAATTTTTATTTACCCCAATTACCCCTTTTTTCATTATAGAAAGTAAGGTATTGAATTGATTTTTCAAGCTATTTGATCTACTGATTAAAAATTCTACTCCTTTATTATAAGCAACTAGTGTTTCAAAATATTCTAATATCCTTTTTTCTGATAAAATATCTTCCAAATTAAGACTTGCTGCAATTTCAACTATAGTATTCTTATCAATTAACCTATGACCTAAATCAAGAACTCTATTTGCAGTCTTTGGCACATATCTCATTTCACCAGTAGTTATTGCTATGCTAGATTTGGGTAATTCGCCCATATTTGGATATACCGGTACAAGTTCATAATTATCAAAACCCAACTGATATAATAAAGCCATGGTTTCAATACACATTTCTAAACTCAAATTAACTAGCATTGCTGTTTTGTCTATTTTAAAATTTTTAAGTAAATCAAAGCTTTCCTTTGACAATGTAAGTTTTGAAATAATGATTTCAACCCTATTATCAATATATTTTTTTAATACCTCATATTGAGAATACGTACTAATAAGTATTGCATCTATATTTGTTATACTCTGTACATTATTCGTTTCAAAGGCATAAGTAGTTACTTCAATTTTGTCTTTGAAAACATTATAAAGCTGTCTTTTATACTCAATTCCAACGTCTTTACTGGAAGTAACAATACCAAGTCTTTTTTTCATAATATCCTCCGCATTTATTATATATACATTCTATTATACATTTAGATAATACTATTTACAATTTTTCATTTATGTTATCATAAACCAGGGGTATTAAAATATTAAAAATCTTTATAATATCTTCTCTACTCATAGTTTAATTGTTTAATGCTTCTAAAATTCATTGTTTCTTTTATATTTTTTGATTAGTATAAAACAAAATAAAATACTAATATTTTTATAAAGTAAAATACCCCCTATTTTAAGGGGGTATGAGAATAATTTATCTAAATAGTACTTATCCCAGATTATTCATAGAAAATCAAATATTCTACTGTATCCTTCTGATTATAACAAGGCACAAGATGTCCCCCACCTCTATAGGTAGCGGGTACCAATTATATTTAACAGGCGGTGTGTATATCTCCCGCCTCGTTGAAACGGTGTGTTGCAATTACTACGTAATTGCTTCCGTTGTTATAAGATGTCCATTAAATTCTTGACATACCAACTCGGTATGCCTTCGAATTCACTGGAATCTTCTAATTCAGAATTATACAGCATACTATTCAAAGTTATATGAATAATCAGGGATTATTTTAGTAATTAAACTTAGCTATGCTTTTTTTCATCTCCTCTGCTAAGTTTACTAAAGCATCAATTGAATTTGCTACTTCAGCCATAGAAGCAGTTTGCTGCTGAGCAGCTGCTGATGCTTCTTCTGTTGATGCAGCATTTTCCTCAGAAACAGCTGCTAGGTTTTCTATTATAGTAATAATATCTGTTTTTCTATTTTCCATTTCTTTACTTGATTCATTTAATTTTATTATAATATCCATTATTGCATCAATTGAATTAGAAATTCCATCAAATTTAAAATTAGTTTGTTCAACACTATTACTCTGATCTGATAAAACTCTACTTACTTCTTCCATAGTTTTAACAGCTACACTGGTTTTATTCCCTAGTTCCCCAATTATATTAAATATTTCATCTGTAAAACTATTGGATTGTTCAGCTAATTTTCTTATTTCGTCTGCAACAACTGCAAATCCTTTCCCGGCCTCTCCTGCTCTTGCGGCTTCAATAGCGGCATTTAATGCTAAAAGATTAGTTTGATCAGCTATATTTTTAATCATTTGACTTGCATTATCAATTTTTTCTGCACTTTTATTACTTTCTACTATAACATTATATACTCCTTTGGATGCAATACTACTTTTCTTTGTGTTTTCTACCAAAACATCAAGAGTCTTTACTCCTTCATTTTTTAATATTTCAACCTGCTTTAAAGCAGTATTTAAATCATCCATCATTTTTTGATTTTCTTCTATCCGTTCTCCTAAAATATTTACATCATTAAAACCTTCTTCTGTTTGTTTTGCTTGGTTAGTAGCACCTTTTGCAATTTCTTCAACAGTTTTTGCTATTTCATCA
Source organism: Abyssisolibacter fermentans (assembly GCF_001559865.1). Classification (NCBI taxonomy): domain Bacteria; kingdom Bacillati; phylum Bacillota; class Clostridia; order Eubacteriales; family Clostridiaceae; genus Abyssisolibacter; species Abyssisolibacter fermentans. The sequence continues at coordinate 27,402 of NZ_LOHE01000057.1, read as the reverse complement.
GATGCCATAGCGGATTCTTCGCTTATAGATGATACTTTTTCTGAGGATAAAAATATATTAGCAGATGTATTGGCAATACCATTAACCATATCCTGAATTGAGTTCTGCATTATATCAACTGCTCTTGATATATCTCCGAGTTCGTCAGTTTTATTTAAATCCTTTTGGGATACATTCTTTGTTAAATCACCTGAAGAAATATATCCTAAAGATTCTTTTAAATTGTTTATAGTGCTTATCACATAATTGGATCGTCTTATTAAAAGTATCCCCATGATAACAAAGGAACTAATCCCCAATATCACAAATGATATAATATTTGTTTTGATTGCTGAATAAACACCCTTCATAGAAATACCTATATCTAGTATAGCGTTTACTTCGCCATTAACAAATACTGGAACTGTCATTTCTAGTAGATTGGATTCAATTACATCATAGTACCATTCATTCGTAAAGCTAGAACCCTTTAAGGCTTGTACCATTCCAATTTCTTCATTTTTATCATATATAACCCCAATATCTTTAGCATCAGAATCAGCAATAGCTTTTAGGTTTTTATCTATTATAGTAGCATAAACTATATTCTCTTCTTTTGCCAATTCTTCAACAAAGGTTTGATGACTAAATTTTTTGACTAGTGATTCTACTTGATTTGCTCTTATCCCTACTTGAATAAAACTACCATCTTTATTTCTTAGATATCCATTCATGTTAGGATTATCAGATCCAGCATCCGCTTCTATTAGTTCGTTTTTCCCACTAGCTCTAAAATTTTCTGCAGGATCTCCTTTAGAAAGCTTCCTTCCTAAATAATCATTATCGGTAGAGTATGCAATATTGCCATCAGCAGCATACCAATGTATATAATTTACTCCAGAATCTTTAGCGATTTGTTTTAGTAATTCATTGGATAAAACATCTTTATTTGATTTTACTGTTTTTGCTGCAACACTAATTTTGTCTTCTAACAAATGATTAATACTTCTTAATGATATTATATTATTTTCAATCTTTGATACCAGTTGATTGGTAAGTGCTATTCCATCCTCTCTCATCTGGGCTAATAAACTACTCCTGACATATAATGAGGATACTACTGCCATACTATTAATGGCTATAAATAGTAAAATTAGGGGTAAAACTATAAGCCTCACTTTAATTGTAGTCTTTTTTTTGTTCGCCTTTTTTTTGTTTGTCTTTCTTTTTAGTCTCATCTTATACCTCCCCAAAACATATTATAAGTATCTTAGTTTCATATTGGTCCTATCTTTACAAAAATAATCTTATTCAAATAACTATTAAAAACATATTAATGAGTTATATTTCCAATGTTATTTTATATCCATTCAGCCAACTATAAACTAATCACTTTTTAACTCTATTTTATTACTTTATTCAACAATTTTCAATATATTTCATGATAGAAAATTTAATACTCTATTGCATTCATATGGATATAATATATCCATTAAATTCTTAACATACCAACTCACTAGCCTTAAATTCAGGGTTAATATAATTAAGATTTTTTGTAATTTATATCTTTTTCTGTCTATTTTTAGATAATATCTCTTGTTAAGTATTATGAGAATATTGAATATTTATGAAATATAAGAATGATAATACAAAATATAAGAATAATAAAAAAGATTTCATAAAAAATTATTTTCATATTCTTGCTTATGAAAAAAACACTTGATAAGAATTTAATATCAAGTGTTAGTTTTTTTACTTTTAAATTAACTATATAAGAGCTTAATATTTGAATTTGCCTAACTATTCATTAAATTACGTTATATAATCAAACGCTAATTTTGCAGCTCCTATCATCCCAGCATCATTTAAATATTTAGCTGATAATATTTGAGGTTGTAATGAACTATTACACATTTCTTTAAAAGATTTTTGTAGTTTTTCCAACCAAAATTCTTTTGAATTTATTAGTCCTCCTCCAATAATAATAGCCTCAGGATCAAAAATATTTTTCAAACTAACTAAATATATTGATAAATCATATATAAATTTATCAACAATTTTTATGCAGCCTAAATCTCCTTGTGATGCTTTTTTAAAAATATCTTTTCCATTTAACGCACAATCATTATTTTCTTCATATGCTTTTTCTAATGCATTACCTGATACATATTGTTCTACACAACCACTTTGACCACATCCACATTTTTTACCATTTGGATATAAAATAATATGACCTAATTCTCCTGCTTGCCAATTGTTTCCACGCCAGATTCCATCTTCCCTTATATATAAAGAACCTCCAACTCCTGTACCAAGTGTTATCATTACAAAGCTATTCATTTCATTAGCACTACCAATCCAACTTTCACATAAAGCTGCCACATTCGCATCATTATCCACAATAGTAGGAATATTAAATCTTCTTTCTATTTCTTCCCTTATATTTGTTCCTTGCCATCCAGGAAAATTACTTCCAACAAACAAAACTTTACCATTGACTAAATCTATAAATCCTGGCGATCCAATTCCAATTGCTTGTATTTCATAGTTTTTTTTCAATTTTTCTATCATATCAACCATCTTATTTAAGATAGTTTCCTTACCTTTAAATGCCTCTGTAGCAATAATTTCTGTTTTTAGAAGTCTTCCTTGTTCATCTATTACTCCACCTTTTATTTTAGTTCCACCTAAATCTATCGCTATAACATTTTGCAAAGTTAAACACATCCTTTATATTTCGAATTTCACCTATATACAATTAGTAATGTAACAATAGGGCTAATTACAAAATCTAAAACATACACATTTTCTATGGATTTTGTCCACTACATAACGGAAATAATATTTACCACAATTTTAAAGGTTCATTATTTCCTATGTATTATAAAAAGCTATAACATCTTCTCATCTATAGACTGATTATTTGCGATTAGAGTATTATAAATTAAATTATATGGTACATTCCTAAAATCTGTATTCTTATCTAAAGATATAGCTGCTGCAGTACCTGCTGCTTGCCCTAATGCCATACATATAGGTGAAACTCGAACTGAAGCAAATGCTTCATGGGTAGCTGATATTGCTCTACCAGTAACTATTAGGTTGGTAGTATTTTGTGGCAGAAGACATCTATATGGTATTTCATAATAATCTCCCCATTTCATACCCTTAATATCTAAACTTTTCCCCTCTGGGTCATGGATATCAATAGGCCAACTTCCTTGAGCTACTGCATCATCAAAATTTCTACCCTCAACCACATCAAATTCAGTCAATGTATAGTCGCCTACTATTCTTCTAGTTTCCCTTACCCCTATTTGACATCCAGTTTCTAAAAGTACTGCATTCTCGAACCCAGGCAAGTATTTTTTGAAGAAATTCATAATATTGAATACTTGTCTTCTTCCTTCAATAGTCGCTTCACTAATATCAAATTCACGAGTAGCAATTTTATCTATTACTCTACTCATATTTACGATTATTTCCCCTCTTTTTATTGATTCAAAAAATAAAACTCTATCTCTATTAACCTTAAGATTTCCATTCTCACACGCATTATTTACAATTGAAAAAAATCCAGATACTGCAATTCTTTTTACCTTTGATAATGAATCAACTTGTGGATGAATAACAAATTCATTTGGGTTTTTATCTGCATATTCGATAACCTTATCTATATCAACATTCCCAACCTTGAACATCATTGACATTGGCTGACATTTGCCATCTTTTTCTCTTCCAACTTTCATGGGGTTACCTGAAAGAAAAGCTATATCACCATTTCCTGAAGCATCTATATATCTTTTAGCTTCTACCTGATATATACCTGAACGAACTTTAATAAGCATAGAAAAAATTTTGTCATTTTCGACTTCAACATCTATAACTTCTGAATAAAACTTCAAATCTACTCCTGCTTCAAGAAGGTATTCTTGCGTAACAAATTTGTATACTTCTGTATCAATTGGTGTAATAGTACCTCCTACTCCAAGTGGATCTATGATGTGTCCTAATGTTCCATTGTATTCTCTAATTTTATCCATTAATTCCTGAGCATAACCTTTTATAATTTGTTTATCTCCAGCATGAAATGTCATGAGTGGTAATGCAAGACTATTAGTTGCACATCCGCCAAGGAATCCATTTCTCTCAAACAAAATAACTCTTTTACCTTCCGCTGCAGCGGCTTTTGCAGCCATTATACCTGAAGGACCTCCACCAATAACTGCAATATCAGTTTTGATAATGTCCTTTATTCTCATAATATTCACCCTCATTCATTTTGTATTTATTTATCTGCTGATTTCATCAATAGCTTTTCTAAATTCCTTTGTTTTTTCGTAAATTGTTTCACTTTCTTTTCCTGTAACAACTGCACCTATCATTATTGCATTAATATTCATAGAATCTAGAATAGCTACTTGCTTAGGCTCTATGGCTCTTTGAGTTGGTATTACAATAGGTTTTTTGGTAGCATTTCTAACTGATTGATATTTCAAAATTTCTCTAACTGTTAATGGATCTCCATATGTATCTGGGTCCATAATTGAACATTCTAATACATCTATTGGCAGTGAATCGTAAGCTTTAACCCACTCAATATCATATTCGTTGTTTATTGCAGCCATTTTGTATATTCCTTCTCGTTCTAGAAGTAATGGGTTCATATGTTTATCATAAAGTGAAATAAAGTCAAATCCTAATTTTATAATTGCATCAATTTCTTTCATTGGAATTTTATCGTTCCCTCCAGCTACTATTCCCAATGGTTTATTATTTTCTTTACAAATATTTATAATTTGTTCTAAAGTTTTAATTTCTTCTTTAAGCGATTTGAATAATGTCTTACTTGCATGGTGCTCAACATTTATATGTACTTTAACTGCATCTACTCCGCCTTCTATTGCTGCTTTAGCAAATTCAATATCGTTTTTAGGTAAACTTACAATTAAAGATATTTTTTTATTATTTAACAATTTTAAATAGTCGTTCATTTATTTTTCCTCCTTTAAATTTAATAAATATTCTTTTAAATCTTTGTATTTTATTTCTGAAGCGGCTAATAAATATATATAATCTATCCATTTTGGATGTACCGATAAATTTAACATCTTCCTGCAAAACATATGTGCAGCTATTTCTCTAGTTTTTACTACAGTAGACTTTCTTTCAATACTTCCAAATTTGAATAAAGTAATCTTAGGCAAAATCTCATTAGTCAACCCGATTTCTTCATATTCCAAATAGTGATATAATTCATGAGCTATGTGTATATTGATTATGTCATCTACATTCAATTTAAATCCCATATCTATTTTATTGAACTGTTTATACATCTCTTCAATAGAAGAATTATATATATTTAAACATTTTTCTTGATGGCTGTAATCAGCTCTAATTTTAATAAATTTCAATTTTGGTATTTTATCAATAAATTTAATAGTAATACCTTTGTCCGAACATATACTTTTTATATCAGCATCATTATACTTCTCTTTTATCAAATTAGCTGTGCCAACACCTATTTTCATAGATTCTGACACGTATAATTTTTGCATATTATGTGGTATTTTTCTGTATATATTATCCTCTTTTAATTCCGCTAAAGACATAACCTTATCTGTAGCCAAATTGTTCAATTCAGTTATTGTCATAATTCACCTCTTTTGAGTAGTTTAGCGAGATACTAATATTACTATCTTTTCATCTTGCTGTGCATCGCTAAGTTCCATTTCTACTAAAGAAATCATTTGTTCCTTTTGACTTAACCCGGATAAATCTATCATTCTATGTCCAAGGAAAACATAAGTGCTAGGTATTTCAGATCCTCCATCTCCATACTTGGTGTTTTCATCAATAAATGTTTCCAATGTCTTATTTATTTCAGCTCCATTAGTAATACAGGATTTCCCCCAGTTTTTTTGGAGTCTTAAAACACCATCACAATCTAAAACCCTTACAGGAGTTTTCTTTGATTTAATTAGTCCAAACAATCTTTTCTTTACTATTTCTCCTTTAAATATTTTCCAATTACCTACTTCAGAATCTAAATATATGTTTTCCTGAGAAATATTCATTGATTTAGATGCAATATCTGCTAATTCTTTATTGTCTAATTTTTTTGAACCTAAATCCTTAGTTCTTAATTCTGTAGCTCCTGTTGCTATAGCTCTTATAATGTTTTTCTTTTTATCAATATTAACAGTTACTTCCACTGTGTCAGCTTTTGCTCCTGACCTTACGGCTGATTCTAATGCTTCTTTTCTTATTAACCTAATATCATCATTAGTAGGATTTGGTATTGTCCTTTCTACAACGTCCCTAATCATTGCTAATGCAACACCAATAGTAGATATATATGGAGCATTTTTTGATATAGTAAATTTATATCCAGTCTCCTTTGCTAAGAAAGGAACTACTATTGATGCACTTCCTCCGCCACCTACTAAATTTATGATATTTTCACTAAGATCATACTCTTCTTTTAATTCGTCAACGACTTTTTTCACCTTTGAAATTGCTACCTTAAGAATTTGATTAGCAACTTCATTAACTGTTAAGTTCAATTCTTTTGCAAGAACTTCAAATGCTTTTATAGCTACATCAACATTACCTCTTGCATAGTCTCCTTCAGGAACCATACCAGCAACATTAGCAGCCCCTGCTAAAGTAAGCGAAAACACTTTGCCATTAGAAGTCTCTATTACTGCATAATTTTTATCGTCTCCTTCTCTTGGACTTATATATTTTAATTTGGGTTCTTTCATATCCTCTTCTCTTGCAAAAACTTCGTAATCAAGTCCTGCTATATGTGCACTTCTAGGTCCTACATCAACAATTTTGCCATTTTTCACCTTTATCATGCTTCCACCAGCTATTCCCAACGTTCTTACATCCAATGAATTTAGATATGTCTTATGTCCCCCGATTTCTGCATATTTTACCATGACTTTTCCATTTTTTACAACAGAAATATCTGTACTAGTACCACCAACTTCGAAGAAAATTCCATCAGACACCTTTTCATACATTAATACTCCTGCGACTCCGGCAGCTGGTCCTGAAAGCATAGTTAAAATAGGTCTTTTCCTTACTTCATCAATAGTCATAACTCCACCATCACATCTCATAATCATTAAAGGTGATTTTATTCCTGCATCTATAACACTACTCTCAGTCATATTAGCTGTTTCCATCATTCTTGGTATAATACTCCCATTTATTACAGCAGTCCTAGTCCTAGTTTTGAGACCATATAACTTAGATATTTCATGACTTGCAGTTCCATAGTAGCCTAGCTTTCTACCTACTTCTAACACTTTTTCTTCATTCTCAGGATTATCGACACTATATGCTTCTGTAGATACAATTGTGCCTATGCCATTTTCTTTAAACCGTTTTATTAAATCTTTGATTTCATTTTCTTTTTCATTCAAACCTTTAGAATCTATGAAAGCATGTTCAGTTTTTAAAAACTTACCTTTAGCTAACTCGATATCTCCTATCTGGGTTTCTGACTTGCTTTTTATCGATTCTATACCAGTACCTATAGCTATAATTCCAACAGGTGAAACATCACCCTCCAATAATGCGTTTGTAGCCTGTGTAGTCCCGTGAGCTATAAAAATTATATCATCAGCGTTTATATTATTATTAATTATTATTTTTTGAATTATATCAATAATTCCCTTAGCTACACCCTCTTTTGCATTGTGAGTAGTAGGGATTTTCTCTTTTCCTATAATCTCATAAGTTTCGTTATCTATTACAACAGCATCTGTAAATGTTCCCCCTACATCTATTCCTATTCTGTATTTCTTTTCACCCATTTACTACTCCTCCTTCCGAGTTATGATAAGTGTAAAATCAGGTAGTTATCTGATTTTACACTTAAACTCTGATTATTCACCGTTATATGAATAATTTATATAAATCATATTTACCAAATGAACATTGTTGTATAAATCAAACATAATACTGCAACTCCAAAGACATATGGAAATACTTTCTTTAGAACTGTCGAAGTATCTACTTCTACAAAGTTACATATCCATACATTATGAGTATTTGTTGGATCAGCAACGTCTTGTACTGCACTTAAAGCTAATAAAGCGGCTGTGATAACCATTGGACTTAATGATCCTGTTGCAAGCATTAATCCTGCTATCCCACTACCTAGTCCCCATAAGTTTAACGGTCCTCTATAAAGAGCTAATGGTGATAATAATGCAAAGAATAATATGTATGATATTTTAGATGAAGGAACAACTGCTGCAATTATAGGTTGCATTATAGAAGCTGTTGCTTCATTCATAACTGCTAGTAAAACCATTCCTATTCCAATCATTAATGCAACAGCAGGTGCAACATCTTTGATTCCTTCAATAAAACTACTTGAAAGAATGTTTACTATTTCTTTAGGTTTTGTAGTTAATATTCCATATAGTGCACCAACAATTATTGCTGCTATAACGTTTACATTCCATATAAACACTAATAAAATTGGTATAATAGGAGTAATTAATGCATAAATTGGTACATTTTTTTTATCCTGCTTTACCATATTTGCATTAGGCATTGCCCATGCTGTCCTTGTTTTGCTTTTTCTAACATTGAAGATAATAAATACTATTGTTGCTATTGCCGTTATAGCTCCATATACTAGTGCAAATATTTTTAAATCCGCAATAGGAATTCCTAGTACATCACTATAAAATGCATAGTTGTACATGTTAAATAAAAGACCTATTTTAAAAGAAATAAGCATAATCGAAGCAGCCAAAAGAGCATTTATGCCTACTGAAATCATAATTGGTAATACTATAGTACCAACCATGATAATAGCACCAAGTCCTCCTATTGAAGTAAATACAAAAGCTACAGCAGCTGCAATAACAAAAGCAACTATCATTGGGTTATCTCCAGCTAATTCAGCAGCTCTCTTTATTATTGAATTTGCTATTCCAGTTCTATTAATTACCTGTGATAGCATACCTCCAAACATAGCTGCCGCCATAGCACTTGAAAGTCTAACTGCGCCTCCACCTATAATAGTAGTCAAAATTTCATTGAATGGTATCTTTGAAATAATAGCTATTAATACAGCCATTAGAGGAAGTGCTATTAATGCAGGTAACTTTTTACTCATCATTCCTATTGCACTTAATACAAAAACTAATAAAATTAACATACCTTGTAACATATTTTTTCCTCCTTTTTTTGATAGCTTTTCTTTTGCGAACTAACTTATCCTCCTTTCACAAGTTATTAAATTTATATTTATAAATTTAATATATTTTCATCAATATATTTAATCCCAAAGTATATACATCCGTAAAGTTGAGATATGTCATTAAAATTTGCCAGTCTTATATCTATAGGAATTATGGATATTTTCTCTAGATATTTCTTAATGGAATCGTAAATTGGATTTCCAATCTGTTTTATCATACCTCCTAAAACTATTACATCAGGATTAAGTATAGTCGCTATATTATGTACCGTTATAGCAAAATATCTTGATAAAAACTCCATTACTTTAAGTCCAACTTCATCCTCTTGCTTTATTGCTTCAACTAATATCTTTAAATTGATATTATTTTGATCATCTTTAACCCTTTCTCTAATGTAGCCTCCATTTTTTATAGCTAAATCATATGCATATTTGAAAACATTTTCTTTAGATATTATTTTTTCCAAATATTTAATATCGTTTTTACTAAAATCGTTAGCTAAAAATTCTGTGTTTAAGAGCATATATCCTACTTCACCTGCACCAAAACTACTACCCTCAAACAACTTACCATTTAAAATAACTCCTGCTCCTACTCCTGTTTTTTCAGGACTAATATAGATAAAATTTTTCAAATCATTTTCTGGTAATTTCCAGTACTCACCTATAGCTCTTGTATTAATATCATTCTTAATTATGACCTTTGTATTAAATCTTTTCATTATTGAATCAACAATAACTTTTCCTTGTAAGCAAGGAAAAATATTCGATACTTTGACTGAATTATCATCAATAATGCCTGGTAAAGACAAAACTATACATTTTAATGAATCTAATTGTATCTTTGATTCCTCCATTATCTTTGATATACTTTCATTTATCATAATTAAAATATCTTGTTCCTCTGTTTTAGTAAGATTTCCTTCCAAATTATATTCATTTATTACTTCTCCAGATAAATTTGAAATAATAACAGTAATACTATCTTCTTTTAGTGCAATACCTATTATATGGCCATAATCATAATTATAAGCTAGCACTATAGGTCGTCTACCACCCTTTGATTCTCCTATACCTGTTTCTAAAATAATACCTTTATCTAAAAGTTCCTCAATATTTTTGGAAATACTAGGAGCACTTAAGCCTATATTCTTTGAAAGTTCAGCTCGAGATATAGCTTTAGAATTTTTTATTTTATCTATAATCAAAGTTTGATTTAGATGTTTTAATGATATTTGATTGGCACCTTTATTAATTTTCTTCATTCAATTCCCTCTTTCACTTTCTTAATTAAGTTAACTAAGTATTTAATTATGTATTTCTACATTATTTTTTATATTCCTTCTTTTTCTTTTATATTTTTATATTATTTTTAAAAAATTTGTCGATAATAAAGAAAAACATCTAAACTATCTTGGTCACTACAAATTAAACAACACACCCGCTAAATTAGGCAGATTTAGGCATGGAGATTTGACTGTTAATAAAATCTTCAAATATGAGCCTTCAAACTTAACAAAATTATTAAACGTTATAATAGACTGACTCCATATCTTCATCCAATCATAAAATTCAATAGGTTCATGCTTTGAAAATCAAATCTTTCAAATCCAGTATTCAACTTTGTTATACTCATTGCTCCATAGGGTCTTCTTCTACGATAGAACGTTATGTGCATTAGTGCGCCTAGAATCTAAGTCAACCCCCATCTGAATTTATTAAACACTTTATTGAACACATCTTTTAAATGTGTTCAATAAAGTGTTTAGATTTTATAATTATTAAATTTATTAGCTCTTATGCATCATTTATAAAGACTAAACACATTTTGGTACGAGATTTGCTTAATATATTAACGTCAAAGTAATTTAAGCTAAAAAATTACGACACTTAGGGAGGTGATTTATTATGGCAAAAATGAGAATTTTATTAATTTGTGGTTCAGGAGCTTCTAGTGGATTTATGGCTGCTAACATGAGAAAGGCAGCTAAAAAATATGGTATAGATGCTGAAATAGAAGCAAGAAGTGACACTATGCTAGATGATTATATCGATAAAATTGATGTATTACTAGTTGGACCACACTTGAAATTTATGGAGACAACACTAAAAGAAAAATGTAGTAAATACAATGTTCCAGTAGCTGTGATTGATAACACAACTTATGGAAGTTTAGATGGCAAACGTGGACTAGCTATAGCTCAAAAAACAATAAAAGGTACATTAAATAATTAATTAAAACCTAGGACTGAGGAGGTATGTAAACAATGAAAAAATTAATTGATTTTATGAATTCGAAATTTGCTCCAGTTTTAACAAAAATCACTAAGAATGTTTGGATTTCATCAATTCAAGATACTATGATGTCAGTATTGCCTATGATATTTGTGGGTTCATTAATCACAATGATATCCCTATTAAGCAATATCATTCCAAACTTTCCTAATTTGAGTCCAATTAATAGTTTTTCATTTGGGCTATTAAGCTTATTTGTTGCCTTTTTAATTCCATACAACGTTATGGGTAAGAAAGATAAAGCTAAGATGAAAATAACTTCGGGAATAGCTTCAATAGCATTGTTTTTGATGTTATTAAATCCAACCTTTACAGAAGATGGAGGCATAACCTTTGTCTTTGAACGTTTTGGATCAGCAGGTATGTTTGTTGCTATTGTGGTAGGAATATTTACAGGAATTATAATGAATATTTTTGCTAATTTGTCCCTATTTAAGAAAGATTCAACTATACCAGACTTTGTAAAAGCTTGGTTTGATTCAATGATACCTATAACCATTGTTTTACTTACTGGATGGTTGTTTAATTATGCATTACACATAGATTTGTTTACAATGATTATTAATATATTTATGCCATTAGCAAAAATAGGAAATACTTTACCCGGATTTGTTTTATTCTACTTTATAACAGTTTTTATATACTCTTTTGGTATAAGTGGATGGACACTAGTCCCTATTGTATTTCCAATTTGGTTACAAGGCATAGCTGATAATGCTGCTTTAGTTGCTCAAGGAAAAGCACCAGTATTTATAAATACTTACGAGGTAATCTATACAGGATGGATTGCTGTTGGTGGAATAGGAAGTACATTAATTCTTGTAATTTTAATGGTATTATCTAAATCAAAAAGATTAAAAGCAATAGGAAAAGCAGTATTAATACCATCAATATTTAATATAAATGAGCCAGTAGTATATGGAGCACCGATTGCTTGGAATCCAATACTAATGATTCCCTTCTGGTTAAACGGCCTTATTATCCCGACAATTACATATATTGTCCTTAATATGGGATTAGTACCAATACCTTCACAAGTTTTTCAACTTTGGTATTTGCCTTTTCCTATACCAACATACATTGTAGCAGGTATTAAAGGCGTTATTTTACTAGCATTTTTAGTTCTTATAATGTTCTTAATCTGGTATCCATTCTTTAAGGTGTATGAAGCTCAAGAGATTAAGAAAGAAAATGAAGAAACTCAAGAATATGATGATTTAGAACTAGAATTAGACTAAATTTATAGAGGTGGCTAATATGGAAAATAATACAAATGAAACAAAAATGACACAAGTTGCTATGGAAATCATTTTACATGCAGGAGATGCACGCCTTGGCTTATCAGAGGTTATTAAGTGTATTGAAGCTAATGATTTTGAAGGTGCAGATATTAAATTAACTGAAGCTAAGAAGGAAATCACAATTGCTCATAAAGCACAAACAAATTTAATTCAGGAAGAAGCTAATGGAGTAAAACACGAAAATTCATTACTATTTAATCATGCACAAGACACTTTAATGACTATATCAAGTGAATGGAATATAACATCTAATTTAGTAAGACTGTTCCGTTCTTTAAAGGAAAGCAAATAAAAATTATAGGATGTGATTTTATGAAAAAATGTCAACAAACATTTCCCAAGAATTTTTTATGGGGAGGTGCTATTGCAGCTAATCAAGCAGAGGGTGCATGGGATGTAGGTGGAAAAGGAGTTTGTGCTGCTGATATTCATCGATACAACCCCAAAATAGATCGTAAAACGCTACACAGTGGAGATTTTTCCTTAAAAGACATTGAGTTTGCATTAAAAGATAAAGAATCATATTTTCCTAAAAGATATGGTATTAACTTTTATCATACGTATAAAGAAGATTTAAAATTGCTAGCAAAAACAGGAATGAACTGTTTTAGAACTTCAATTAACTGGTCAAGAATTTTCCCAAATGGTGATGATTTAGAACCAAATGAAGAAGGATTAAAATTCTATGATGACTTATTTGATGAAATAAGAAAAAATGGTATGGAACCATTAATCACATTATCTCACTATGAAATGCCTATAAATCTATCATTAAAATATGGTGGATGGAGTAATCGTAAATTGATTGAATTTTTTACTCGGTATTGTGAAGTTTGTTTCAAACGTTACAAAGATAAAGTGAAATATTGGATTTTAGTTAACCAAATTAACTTGATTTTCTTTGAATCATTTAATGCATTAGGAATTCCAAGTGATACAGTTAAAAATTTAGAACAAGCAAAATTTCAAGGACTTCATCATGAATTCGTTGCATGTGCCAAAGCTACAAAAATTGCACATGAAATAAACTCTGAATTTAAGATCGGTATGATGTTTGCAGATTGTACTGCTTATCCAGCTACTTGTAAACCTGAAGATGTTTTAGCTACTGTGAAAAAAAATCAAATGCAATATTTCTTTGGAGATGTTTTATTGAGGGGAAAATATCCAAAATATTGTAACCGCTTCTTCAATGAAAGAAATATTACAATTCACATGGAATCAGGTGATGAAGAAGTCCTTAGTGAAAACACAGCAGATTTCATGTCAATAAGTTACTACTATACAAAAATTAACTCAGCAGAAAATTCAACTGATTTAGGTGATCTATCAAAAAACCCATACTTAAAAGAATCTATCTGGGGATGGGAAATTGACCCTGTAGGATTAAGAACAAATTTAAATAAATATTACGATCGTTATGGTAAACCAATTATCATTGCAGAAAATGGTATTGGGGCTTTAGACACAGTTGAAAGTGATGGTTCTATCCATGATGATTACCGTATTGACTATTTAAAACAACACGTTGAACAAATGAAAGAAGCTATCAAAGATGGCGTAGAACTGATTGGATATTGCCCTTGGGGACCAATTGACATCATAAGTTGTTCATCAGCTGAAATGTCTAAAAGATATGGATTCATTTATGTCGACCTTGATGACCTAGGAAAAGGTACTGGAAAACGTATTAAAAAGGATAGTTTTGAATGGTACAAACGAGTAATAGCATCTAACGGTGAATTTTTAGATTAGGAATTTTTTAGTGCTAATACTACTATTAGCACTTTATTTATAGGAGGCTACAATATGAAAAAATATGAACAAAGTTTTCCAGATGGATTTTTATGGGGTGGCGCAGTTTCTGCTCATCAATTAGAAGGTGCATATAAACAAGATGGTAAAGGAATGAGTATCCCTGATTATATGCCAATGGACTTAACCACCCTAAAACGTAACGTTGTGGAAAAATTAGAATTAGACCCAAATAAGTATTACCCATCACACGAAGCAATAGACCATTATAATCGATACAAGGAAGATCTATCTTTATTTGCTGAGATGGGATTTAAAACACTACGCACTTCAATTCATTGGGCTAGAATATTTCCTAAAGGAGATGAATTAGAACCCAATGAAGCAGGACTTAAGCATTACGATGACTATTTCGACGAATTATTAAAATATGGTATAGAGCCAATTGTAACACTTAGTCATTATGAAACCCCTGCACATATAACTGAAGAATATGGTGGTTGGGATAACCGTAAAGTAATTGAACTCTTTGAACGCTATGCTAAAACTGTACTTGAACGATATAAAGATAAGGTTAAATATTGGATTACCTTTAATCAAATAAATGACATAACATTTATCCCCAGTATGGCTGCTGGACTTGTTTTTAAAGAAGGTGAAAATAGATATCAAAGAACATATCAGGCAGCTCATCATCGATTTGTTGCTAGTTCACTAGCTGTAAAAGCAGGAAGAGAAATTAATCCAAATATGAAAATTGGAATGATGGTCTATTCAAATCCAGTTTATCCCTATACTTGCAATCCAGATGATGTACTGTTAGCTAAACAACGAGAAAGAGAACAAGTATATTTCTTTAGCGATGTACAATTAAGAGGGGAATATCCAGCTTTCTCAAAACGATTCTTTAGAGAGCATAATATTAATTTAGAAATTATGGATGGAGATTTAGAATTGCTTAAAGAGTATACTGCAGATTACCTTACATTCAGTTATTATATGTCTTCTGCAGCAAGTACAAATACAGAACTTCCTACAACACTGGGTAATGTAGTATTTGGAGTTAAAAATCCACACTTAAAAGCAAGTGATTGGGGATGGCAAATTGATCCAAAAGGTTTACGCATTGCATTAAATGACTATTATGATAGATATCAAAAGCCAATAATAATTACCGAAAATGGATTAGGTGCTGTAGATCTAGTAAATGGTTCAGGTGAGATTATGGATGATTACCGTATCGACTATCTTAAACGTCATATTGAGCAAATGAAGGAAGCAATTAATGATGGTGTTAATCTAATAGGATATACAATGTGGGGACCTATTGATATTGTGTCAGCCTCTACTGGCGAAATGAAAAAACGTTATGGATTTATCTATGTAGATAAAGATAACGATGGAAATGGAACACTTGAAAGAAAAAGAAAAAAATCATTCTATTGGTATAAAAAAGTAATTGAAACAAATGGTAATGATTTAAGTAATAATTAATAGAAAATAATTGTTAATTTTAACTAATTATTTTTCTGAAATTAATAATAAAAAATTATAAAACCATATAACTAAATTCTAGCTATATGGTTTTCATTTTTATATTATTTAATATAATGTTTTTTACATAAGTATAAAAAAAGCTGTCATGTTTTCTTTTTAGGCAGCCCTTTCTACGATAATTTTCAATAAGAAGAATTCAATATATTATTTACAATAAAATGAACATCATCATCATTAAAGATAACATTTTCTAGCTTCTGAATTGGCTTTAAATATTCTTTTACAAAAGAAAAGAATTCTAAATGTTTTCTATTATTTTTAACAGGTAAATCGAATATAGGAGAAGGAGTTCCGTCTTTTATTCTTGAAATAACACTAACAATGTGTAAGGTTATACCTATTAAAGCATTACTTTCTATACTAATAAACATTTCTTTTTCTATATTATTTATGAAATTTTTAATATCCACAATAAGTTCTTTGCCGTTAAGATTATCAAACTTATTCTTAAGGGTTTTGTAAATGTTAAAATATGTGAATTCTTTATTTATTACTTCCTGTAAAATAGAAATACCTTCTCCATTAAATATAGCCTCTAAAGAAATTTGTGGTATTTCATCAACTTGTATAGATCCACCAGTTACTATAGCTAAAACCTGATATTTATCTTGGTACTCCTTTAATAAGTAACGATTAAAGCTTCTATTATTAATGGTAACAGATATTATCTCTAAATATTTTTTGTCGAAAAATAACATTTCTTGCAAATACTCAGTTATGGTTTTATTACCATACTCTCCAGTAACAGAAATTAATAAAATAGCCATTTTTGTATTTTCAATTTGGGGTTGGGGCGCAGATATTTTATAATCATAAATTTTCTCTACAGATTGATAAATATCATCTAGATTATATCCAAGTATTGATTTACTTGCAGCCTCTAACACATGTAAAGTTGAAACTAGAGGAATTGTCTTTATTTTAATACTAATGCTTTCTTCAAGTTGTTGACTAATCATCATTAATGAACCCATATCAACTAGTAATAGTATTTCTGAACTAATCGATTTTTCATTAATATAATTTAATAGTGAACTGAAAACATACTCAGGACTTTTATCTAGGGGAGCATCTATTCCAGTAACAATACTTGTATTTAGCAACGAATTAGCAACATCAGCAATAGAAGTTGCAGTATTATTACCATGAGCAAGAACAAATATTTTAACATTCTGATCTTTAAGAGAATGCTCATTATAGGCAAAAAATAAAGTTAAATATGCAGATTCATCAATGGGTATGATCAATTTTAGATTTTCTTCCAAAAATTGCACGCATGATAATGCAACATTAAATTCAGCTCTATGTTGGAGTCTTATTTGATTAATATTATCATTTATAATATTTACACCAGTTTTTAATCCTGTTATAGTATTGTTAACATGAAGTATTATGCTATAAATTATATCCTGAGAAAATTTCTTATTAAGTTTTTCCTCCGCAAATTGTATCATTTCTTTAGAAATATTATAAATTTCATCTCCCACCATATTAATTAGATCTTTATCCATCATATTACTATTAATTTTGTTAAGATATCCATGAAAATAGTTATTAATTTCTTTATCTATTTCATTAGCTAATTCATCTTGACTAACTCCAGTATTTTTTAGTCTATCTGTTATTTCATTTATAGTTTGATAGATACTAACAGAAAAGTCCTTTTCTATTAATGTGTTTTGTGCTGTTGAATTAAAGTCAATATATCTATTGTTAGGAGAGTTAAATTTAGTCCAAACCTCACGATGCCCTTGATTTTTCATTAACCCATCTTGGATTCGCTTTGGCAATTTGAAACTATCAATAATTATCTCAGATTTTCTCATTGTCATATAATCTGCATAGGCTGAAGCACATATGATTTGTATATCAGATTTTAATTGACCAATATTATTAGTACATTTATAACATGATAATGCCCTTAAAGCGTTTACAGAAACGCGTATAGTTTTATCCAATTTCTTTGCTTCATTGTATATAAATAAAGAAATTAGATTTATTCTTTCTTCTATAGTACGCTCCTCTAAATTTGGAAGGGTAATAATCATTGGTATTCTTCGTTTAAAGGTTTTAAGTAAAGATGACTCAGGATTTTCTGTAGTTGCAGAAATTATGAGTACTTTTGAAGTTCTTACAATGTCAGTTTCTCCTAATCTTCTATATGTTCCATTATCCATAAAAGTAAAAAACATTTCTTGTCCTTCAGGAGGAAGTCTATGTACTTCATCTAAAAACAATATGCCTCCATCAGCTACTTCTATTAAGCCAGCTTTGCTCTCATTAGCCCCTGTAAAAGCACCTTTTTTCACACCGAATAATTGACCCAAAAGCAACTGTGGATTGCTAGCATAATCAGCACAATTAAAAACAACAAAGGACATATCATTTTGTTTCTTTATTTCTTTTCTATAGTTATAAATATAATTTGCAAACATTGATTTACCAACACCTGTTTCTCCTAATATAAGTACATTCATTCCATTTGGAGGATATAGAACAATGGCTTTCGCTTGTTGGCAAGCAGTTGATAAACTTGGATTTAGTTTTACAAATTCATCTAATGTACTTTTTTTCTTTTTTGGGTATACAAAGCTAGGTTCATCATTGTCACTAATCAAGTTTGATGAACCTTTTTCAGAAATATGATAATAAATTGGTTTAGTACCAGTTTTAAAAATCATTCCTTTTTTATGTAATGTATTTAATGAATTACTAACGTTGGTTCTAGAAACACCTAAGTAATCAGCAATATCTGTGGTAATAACCCCTTCACCCTTATCCAGATTTTCAAGAGCAGAGTATACTTTGTCAATTCGATTCATCAAATTCTCCTTATGTGTAAATATATAGTGTCAATAAGCATTGTTATTTTAATATAATTCTTTTATAAACTTATGTTATCATATTAATTTAAATCTTTCAATTTATCCCGAATTATTGATTTTTAGAACAACGAGAGGCCCAGCAAGCCCGTTCCCTTATTTGATGTGAAGATCGTTTAATTGCTAAACTTCGATACTACTAAATTACTATATTTGAACATATAGAAGTTCAAAAAAAACGGTCAACCTTAAAGATTGCCCATCCATGTTATTAGTAAAAAAACATGAATATTATTAACTAAACAATGGAATAAATGGAGCAATCTCTACCCAATTTATTTACAGTTTGTACCTTGCTGTCCATTGAGTTGTTCGAAAAACTTTCATATTTTTAAACATCTTCATCCAGCCAAGTTTCTCCTCATCAGCATCTAGATATGCCCATTCATCAATAAGTTTTATTGTTGGTGAAAGTTTCTCCAATTCATAACTATCATTGAGACCAAAATCATAAGTAACTTTATCTCCGAATTTTAATTCTTTATTCATCTTGAATTCAACTATTTTTTTATTGAAACCAACAGTATATTTCTTGTTCACAATTTCACAAAGCAATAGTGACTCCTTAAAATCTTCACTAAGTTTCTTAATAAGAGCCTCTACTTCAGATTGAGGTAAATACATAAACAACCCTTCTGCAATGAACATGACTGGTTTATTATGAGATTTCACTATTTCTATCCAGCAATGATCCAATACTGAACACCCTAGATACTTGTAACGGTCCTCTTCAGGAAGTATAGATTTCTTTAGTTCAATAATTTCAGGAAGATCCAAATCATAAAATACGACTTTTCCATTATCAATTCGATGGAATCTCGTATCAAATCCGCAACCAAGATTAACAATCACACCATCTGAATATTTAGCTAAAAACTCCTTTGCATACATATCATACTGCTTGGCTCGAATTGCAATATGAACCCTCAGGTCTTTTCGGACTTTGTTAGAACTTAACTTCCTAGCCAATTTACTTGGTGATTTTTTCAACTCATCATTGATGGCTGCTACAATCTCCTCTGCTTTCGGGTCTTTCAATATCGGTTGTTCTGTCCTACTTTCTAATGCATGACAATAAATTGTCATCAACATTGTTGATGAAACATTGGTGATTTTTTTCGAAAATATCTTGATATCGTCCATAATCTCCTCTTTTCAAGTAAGTAGTTTTTAATTTTACAAGTTCATCTGTTCTTAGATTACCATACTTTTTACAATTTTTCTATAATCATTAATGTTTTCTGTAATATAAAAAAAATAGCAGATAAAATCTACTATTCACACACAAATAAATTATACTCACTTGACAATCTTGTTTAATTATTTTTGCACATAATCTTTAGGGTTTGGTGCCTTAATAACAAAAATCTCCAATGTCTCATCATGCTTGTTTCCAACATTCATCTTAGTGTTATAAGGAATATTTAGCATATCTCCTTTAACATATTCATGTACATCTTGCTCGTCTAGTTGGATTGATAATGTTCCTCTTATTACTATCATGTACACGTTAGAATTTGAAAAATGCTCTGGCAATCCTTCTTCTTTATTGAATACCATATGATTTAAATGAAGATTCTCATCATTAATAATTTTTTCTATCGCTTTTTCATTTCCAGTTGAATATTTGTAAATTTTCTCTAACATATTAATTCCTCCATTCTTATTTTATCTCTACCCAAAAGGAACTAAGCTTATACTCAGTTCCTTTTATTAAATAATTTCTAATGATTTAATTTTAATTTAATTAGATTGAAAACTAATTATCCTAAAAACATTTTTAAATCATCTTCAACAGTTCCAATACCACCTATTCCAAATGTTTCAACCAATACTTTTGTTACATTAGGAGATAAAAATGCTGGTAATGTTGGTCCTAAATGAATATTCTTAACACCTAGATGTAACAGTGCTAACAATACGATTACTGCTTTTTGCTCATACCATGCAATATTATATGCAATTGGTAATTCATTTATATCTTCAAGTTCAAATATTTCTTTTAATTTAAGTGCAATTACCGCTAGTGAATATGAATCATTGCACTGACCAGCATCTAGTACTCTTGGAATACCACCAATATCACCTAAATTCAACTTATTATATTTATATTTTGCACAACCAGCTGTTAATATAACAGTATCTTTAGGAAGTTTTTCAGCAAATTCAGTATAATACTCTCGAGATTTCATTCTTCCGTCACAACCTGCCATTACAAAGAATTTCTTGATAGCTCCTGTCTTAACTGCTTCTACCACTTTATCAGCTAACGCAAATACCTGTGCATGAGCAAATCCACCGACAATTTTGCCTGTTTCTATTTCAGTAGGACATGGTAAAGTTTTTGCCAGTTCAATTATTTCACTAAAATCTTTCTTTCCATCTACAGCTTCTATATGCTTACATCCTGGGAATCCTGATGAACCTGTTGTAAATATTCTATTAACTACTTCACCTTTTGGAGGAACAATACAATTAGTTGTAAAAAGAATTGGTCCGTTGAATGTTTCAAATTCTTCTTTTTGTTTCCACCATGCATTTCCATAATTTCCTACGAAATGATCGTACTTTTTAAATGCTGGATAGTAGTGAGCTGGTAACATTTCACTATGTGTATAAACATCTACTCCCGTACCTTCTGTTTGTTCTAACAATTGCTCTAAATCTTTTAAGTCATGACCTGATATTAAAATAGCTGGGTTATTTCTAACTCCTATATTTACTTCAGTTATTTCTGGATTTCCATAAGCACCTGTGTTGGCGGCATCTAGCATAGCCATTACATCTACACCATATTTACCAGTTTCTAAAGTAAGGGCAACCAAATCATCTGCACTTAATGTATCATCCAATGTAGCTGCTAAAGCTTTTGAAATAAATGCATAAATTTCTTCATTTTCTTTTCCAAGATTATAAGCATGTTCTGCATAAGCTGCCATACCTTTAAGTCCATATGTTATTAATTCTCTTAGAGAACGAACATCCTCATTTTTTGTAGCTAAAACACCAACTTGAACTGAATCTGCTTTTGCTTTTATAGCAGAATCAGAATCAGCTGTCCACATAGCAACATCATGTAAATCATTAAGTACTACACCTTTATTTTTTAGTTCTTTTTTCATTTCTTCTCTTAATGCTAATCCTTCTTTAATTTTTTCAATGAACACAGCATCATCAAAGTTAGCATTTGTAATAGTCATAAATAAACCATTCATTATAAAATAATCTGATGATGGAAATTTAACCCCTGTTTTTGCACCTTCTTGCGCTATTACTGCTATACCCTTTAACGTGTAAATCATCAAATCTTGTAAATTTGCAACCTCATCTGTTTTACCACAAACACCTTTAATTGTACAGCCTGTTCCTTTTGCTGCCTCTTGACATTGATAACAAAACATACTCATTAAAAAACCTCCTATATTGAATTAAACTTTAATTCTTATCTTTATGAATCTACTATATAATAATTTAAATACTATTTCGGTATCCTATGTTACCAAATGAAATTTAATAGTCTATTCCAGCTGCCTTAATATTGTCTGGATCAAAAGCATGGCAAGGTGTAACACCATAAACCATCTCACAATGCGGACACTTATCTTCATAAGTATGCATTTCAAATGTTTTCTTACACTCTACACATTCAATAGATAGTGGCATAGGCATATATTGAGTTGAAAACCCCATCATTCTCACTTTATCAACTACTTCTTTTCCTGTTTTAAAACTTCCTGAACATCCTTCGTGCATTTTCCATCCTCCTTTTTTTATATTATTTTTAGTTAATTGCAAAATGCTAAACTATTCATAAATACTACATTTAAATGTACTAAAACAACTCAGTTTTCCCCAGCATATATCTGTTGCATAAATTCCCAATATAATCACTAGAGGAAACATCTAATGTTTCTTTGAAAGCGTGACTTCAAGAGTTCGTTTACATCGCTTCAAAGTAGAGAACCAAAATCTACGATTTTGAGTGAATCGCTTACTGCTAGGAACGTAGTGAGTAGGGAGTTTCTTATTTTTTTAAAGTGCTGTTGTCAGAACCATTAAAGATTATACACATTTTGAAAAAACTATATAATTACGTGTAGAGATGATTCCCCTCGCCAAAAACTTATGAGCTAAAACAACAAAAGTTATCCACATTTTTTGAATTTGTATTTTGCAACTACCTACTTTATATTATTTTTTTTAATATTTCACCTTTTCTTAAATTGGCTCTTAATGTTCCTATAATCGTATCCATTTTTTCTAATTCAACTAGCATTTCTTTTTCTTCGTTGTTGGTTTCTATAACTTTATTGATACCACCATTTTTAATAACAATTCGTTTATCCGCCATTAAGGCTAATATCGGATCATGCGTAGCGATTAAAACTATTTTTTCTTCATTAACAAGAAGATTTAAAGCTTTTTTTCTATCTATTCCTGCATTCTCTATTTCATCTATTAGAACAATTGGTGACATGCTTAATATTGCTGTATCTGCTATCATTAAAGCTCTAGACTGACCACCACTAAGATTAGTAATAGACGTATCCAAATCAAATTTTTCACCAGCTAAATGATTAGCTGCATCAATGATTCTCTTAATTATTTCTTGTTTGTTTTCAATCATTCTACTTTCAGCATGTAACTCTATAAATTCCTTTACAGTTAAATCCATTACAAAATTCATGTTTTGAGATAATTGTGCAACTAATTTGTTCGAAGATGAAAAGCGCCATTTTTTATCAGGAATCTTTCCATTAATTAAAATACTTCTTTCTGTAGGAGTATCTTTATTAGCAGTCCATTCAATATCAGCTAATAAACGACTTTTACCTGAACCTGTTGGACCAACTATTGAAATAATTTCACTTTTGTTAATTGTAAGCATTTCAAAATTCTCTTTTTCTCCGTTTTTATCCTTTCCTGCCACAATCGTCAAGGAATCTACATCATCATCTTCTGCTATTCCAAGAAATTCTAACATTTCATTGATATAAGCAGCAAAATCCACTTTCAATTTTTCAACATCTATTGCCCATTCTTCTATTTCTTCTTCAGTAAAATGATTTAGATATTGTTCAAATGTACTTTCTTCATATCCTTCTAAATTCAAATTATTGTTTTGAAAAAATGAAATGGAAAAAGGATATTTTTTTTCTAAATCTTTTATCTTCAGTTGTTCTATATCTTTTATATTAATCATCTTCATCACCTAATTTCATTTTTCTAACATTACCCATTTGGTAATCTTCGCCAATCCTTTTTTCTCCCAAACAGTATGAACAAAGGGCTGATGGCATTGAAAATCTTAATTCTTTTCCTCTAACAGATTCTATATCTTCTTTTTCATCGTATAACAGTGTACTTAATTCAAATGCGCCTTGACCTGTTAATCCATTAATATGCATTGTTATTGCCTTAGGGTTAACTGAATGAACCTTTGAAGCAAAAACTTCTCTTTCTGCTTGAGATACAATATCTCCTTTTGTAATTACAACAATATCTGCTGATTTTAACATAGGTCCAATTTTTTTAGGAGTATTAATACCACTTAAATTATCAATAACACATATTGATTTAATATCCTTAATATATGGTGAGCAACGATTACAAAGTCCTGCACTTTCTGTAATCAATACATCTAAATCTTGCTTTCTTCCCCACTTCACAACTTCTTCAATATTACTTACAAAATAATGATCTGGACACAATGATCCTGATAATCCTTTTTTAACAGGAACTCCTGCTTTTTTATATAAAACATCATCATCTGTATATAAACAATCAAATTTTACTACACCTACCGTTAACCCTCTTTGATGTAAAGCATGAATTGTTTTTAATATTATTGATGTTTTTCCAGATGAAGGAGGACCTGATATTGTTATTAAATTCATATTTACACCTCACTAACTGCTTCATTAAATAGCTTTTCGCATTTACTTATTAAACTTCCAATATCACTGTTTTTAATATTATCCCATCCAAGCCACATATACTTATGCTCACTTGAAATCATATTATCCACATTAGGATTTACACTTGGAAATCTCCCATTGTGTGACAATATTTCTCCAACTTTTTCTGAAGCAAAAAAATCTACAATTGGCTTTAATTTTTCTTTTTTCTCTTTTTTACTTAACATAAATATTGGACTAATAATAGCACCATCTTTTGGCCATACAGCTTTCATTGGCCCACCTCTTTTGGTCATCTTTGTGAAAAAATAAGGCATTATTGTAACAACTGGCTTTTCTGTTTTTCTAATATGGGATTTAACCATCTCTGATGGATGCATACTTTTCAATAAGCTTTTACCCAATTTTTTTACTCCATCTTCGCCATATTGATTATAGATATTTAATAATATTGCATTAAATAAATCAAAATCTCCTATTGGTAAACTCACTTTGTTTTCAAATTCTTCACTTAATATATCTTCCCAGCTTGTCGGCATTTTTAGTTCATTCAATTCATCCATATTGACTAAGAATACTGCCGGCACAACTCCTATCATTGAATATTGGTTATCTGGATCCTTTAAATTCATATATTCATTTTCAAAATCTTTATTATAATGCTCCATATCTGTAATATCTTCAAACACATTTTCAGACTTATATTTACCAATTAAATCCTTATCAAAAAATAAATCGAACCCAGCTGATATAAATATGTCTGCCAGTACATCTACTGTCCCTGTTTTTTCTAGAGATGTTTTAAGCCAATCCACACCCATAGATGCAGCCTTCAATTCGTATCCTATTGTCATATCTAATTCATCTCTATTTTCTTCTACCCACTCCTGAAAAGCTTCTGTCAATGGTACTCTTACTGGACATGGCAATATACCTTCAATTTTCACATCTGCATTTTTTATTATTTCGTTTGCTTCTAATACTTCATCTATATTGTTCTGCGTATCTTCTATAATATCTATTAATTGTTTTGTAAAAGTATCTACATTTATTTTTTTCATTTTTAAAGCTGTTTCTAATGTAATTGATTTACCAATTGTTTTTCTTTGCTTTTCATCTTTTATATTGTCAAAGCCCACTGAGACTAATAGGTCAATAACTTCTTTATATTTTTCAGTAATATCAAACAATGTATCTTTTATATCAAAATATTTATTTTCCATATTTTCACCCCATAAATTATTTATAAATAATCTTTGTTTGCTAGTTTGTTGTACTCATTGTACCATCTATATTTTTTTCTTTCCGTATCCTATGTTACGTAAATATATTTTATGGCATATACAATAAATCAATAAGAAAAAAACAGTTACTCAAGTAATTAAATTTACTTGTATAACTGTTTTCATTCATTATAGCTCATTATTAACTAAAAATTAAATATTTAACTTTAATGCTTCAATGTCGATAATTTCAAATGAAGATTTATAAAAATCAATAATGCCTTCATCTTTCATTTTTATAATTTCTCTCGACAATGATGGTCTAGATACGTTTAAAAAATCTGCTAATTCATTTCTTTTTAAAGGTATCATGAATTTATTTTTCCTAACAATATTATATTGTTCTAATAAATATACACTTATTTTTGTTCTTATACTTTTCATAGATAAATATTCTATCTTTCTATTAAGAGCAAGCCCTTTCTGTGAAACTAGTTTCAACATATTTTTAATTAAAATTTTATGTCCAATACACATTCTAGGACAATTTCCTACAATTTTATCTGAAGGTAAAAATAATATTGTACAGTCTGTAGAAGCATTCACTGTAGCAGGCCATTTGTTATTATTAGAAAAAGCAGTCATCTCACCAAATATGCTATTCTCTTTTAATTTTGCCATAATCACTCTATCCCCTGCTGCATTTTCTTTTGTAACAATTACTTCACCTTGCAATACAATCCCTATTCCTGTATACTCATTTTCTGCTAAAGTTATATATTCTTTCTTTTGGTACGATTCTATCTTTGGTTTTAAACAGATTAACATCCTATTTAATTCATCTACTTCAATGTTTTCAAACAATTTAACCTTTTTTAGTGTATTCAGCCATTTAGTATACATAAAATTCTCCTTAATATTATTCTTATACAGCTTAAAATACCAACTAGTATTATTAATTATAATATACCCTCCTAAATAAAACAATAAAGAGAAAATTTCAAATAGAAGGAACTGTTGGAAATAATCCCATTGCTTTGTTAAAGAAACTTTTCCTTATTTTATATGTATTAACTAAAAAAATAATATAAGCAAAAAACCTTTATTAACAAAGGTTTTTTGCTTATATTATTTACCTGTAAAAAGTAGAGATGATTTTTTATTGCTGTTGATTAAAGTATCATTCTTGAAAAATAACACTAATAAAAAAATGTTTCTAGTTATTCCTACTTCACCTCATAATTACAACACTGTTATAAT